>NZ_JXYF01000172.1:0-20100 GCF_000967735.1 Paracoccus sp. S4493 | reverse complement strand
CTGATTTGCGCAACATCGCCTAGCAGACCCGAACATTCTCATCCCCTGTGTCGGGAGCCGCAAAGGCTGCGCGCGTCGTGCAGTGTGCCCATGAGATCTTCCCCGTCCTATTGGTGCGCAGTCCGCGTCGCGTGATCAAGACGATGGGTTGCAGGAGCCTGCCCGGCAAGCTTGTGCGCCGCGATGTTGAATGCGAAAGATATGCTGACAAGGCGAACGCGCACGAGGACGCAGAAATGAACAATAGATCCTTCATGGTCTTGGCAGCTGTCTTGATCACCGCCGGTTGTGGAAACATGACAGCTCGGACAGCAGCGCCGGAAACCAATTTCCAAAGTCTTCCGCCAACCCTCATAGCTCTCGTCGCGCCGGGGCAGGACGTTGCCACGGCGCGGCTTCTCCCGGATGATAACTGCTATTGGTACGAACATCGCGGACAAGTCGAAACTACCCTGCTTCCGCTGACCACAGTTGAGGGTCGTCCGATTTGCATGCAATCGCAGCCTTCAACCTGATCGGGTTGTGCTGGGGTCGGATTTCACGACCGAGGCTGCTCTAGCTCCCTGTCGCTATGCTCTCCGCAGCCGAATAAAGAAATGCGGTGGAGCTGATTTCGACATTTGAATAAAGATCGTTTATATGCGCCATGACCATCCGGACGCAGCCAGAACTGGCACTCGTGCCAATGCTTCTGGGAAACGGGGTTCCATGGATGCGCAAGTAGGTATCTCTTTCGCCGACATAGAGGTAAAGAGCTCGTGAGCCGAGTGCATTTTCAGGGCCGGGTTCCACCCCACCTTCAAATTGAGCGTAAATCTCTGGCTCTCGGGCAATCATGCTTTGCGTAGGTGTCCAATGTGGCCATTCGACCTTTCGCTTAATGGTATAAACCCCAGGCTCATACAAATCGCCCCTCCCGATGGCCACGCCGTACCGCATCGCGGTTCCCCCTGCTTCGATGTGGTAAAGATACTTTGCCACAGCATCCACATGGATATCACCCGGCACCAGGCCCTCGTTGGCCTGCACTCTTTGCGGTAAGAAACGCGGGTGCAAGCCCCACGGGTTGGATGTTGCTGCATTATAGCCGGGAGGGGTAACCTGTGCGTCCCATGCTGCCTTCTGACTAACGGTCGGCCATGATTCCGCAAACAGTGGACTGGAAACGGAAGCTGAAAACAACGCAGTGGTGGTCTGAATAAAGTGTCGCCGTGTCAACATGTTGTGTGCTCCTGTACTGCATTCGACATCGTCACAGCATGTGCTTTGATGCAACCGGTCCAACACAAATAATAAGGCCCCCAGATCAAGTTCGCTTGTGCCACCGGCTGATTTTTGGCGTCGGAAGGTTCTGGTGATGTAATTGTCCCCGATTTGCCTCACCCGGTGGGTCTCGATCTTAACGAAAGTCTGATGAATTTAGATTATCAGTCAGGCCAGGCGATCATATTGTCGTGCGTGTTGCGAACATCTCACGTCGGTGCAAATTATCGCCCCCTTGGGTTAGGTTGATGGCCGGTCGTTGGCTATTGTCTGATCTGACATGCCAAGGTCGAACACGAGAGGCGGAAATGGTCAATCATCCTACGTCCAGTAATCGGAGAACCTTTCTTCGTGGACTGGCGGCGGCCGGAGTCATTTTCCCGGCAACATCGGCGTTTGGTCAGGGTCTCGACCCCTATACCGGGCAGCCTATCTATGAAAATACGCCTGCTCCCGCTCCGCCCCCCGCAGGTCAAGGACTGGGCACCAGCGCGCCTGAGCGCAATCTCTCTTCATTCCGGGCACGGCACTGGAGCGAATTCTATCCCACGATCGGGAAAGGTGTCATTCTGGCGGACGTCACATCACGAGCGGTGCATTACTGGTCGACTGACGAAAGCGTCCAGTTTATCTTTCCCTGCTCGATCCCGATGACTGAAGACCTGACGCGACGGGGCCAGGCAGAAATTGTCCGGAAGGTGAAGAACCCGCCTTGGACTCCGACGGCCAGCATGCGCGAGAGAGACCCCAATCTTCCGCAGCAGGTGGCGGGCGGCGATCCTTTAAATCCCCTTGGGGCCTATGGGCTTTACCTGTCTTGGCCGGCCTATCTCGTGCACGGCACCGCAGATACGCGCAAGATCGGGCGGAAATCCTCGTCCGGGTGCTATGGGCTCTATAACGAACATGTCGCCCAGCTCTTTGAGGTCGCCGAAATCGGAACCCAAGTCACGGTGTTCTGATAACGAAGGACCGGGTATTGTCAGCGGCTTTTTAGTCCTCGGCGCTGCCCGACGATTTTGGAGGAGGCCGCGTTGCTGCTGCAAATTTCAGCTGTGACTTGGTTCGTCTCCCGCTATGGGTAGAGCATCACCGGGACGCCAGGCTGAAGCATCGCGTAGACATCCTCGATTTCCTGATCGGTCAATGCCAGACAACCCGCGGTCCAGTCCCGGTTGTTCGGCGCAAACCTGTTGCCCTCCGGACCGCGGCCATGGAACATGATGTCGCTGCCTGCACTGCGTCCGAACTGCGCGGCATAGGCTACATCCCGTTCGTTCGGGTAGGAGATGCCCACCGACAGGTGATATCGGCTCCGCGGATTGAAGCGGTCGATGTAGTAGAGGCCTTCCGGTGTTTTCCCGTCGCCCTCGAACTGCTTGGGGCCGAGCGGCTGGTTGCCGAGACCGAAATTATAGGATCGCAGCACGGTCTGTCCGTTCAGCAGAAACATCCGCCGTTCGGCTTTTTGCACCACCACCTGAGTGACCGGAGGACCGGAATAGCGCTTGAACTGAGGCGTAGCGCCGCGAGCTGGAGCCGTGGGTCCGGATTTCCCGCACGCGGCCAGGACGGCAAGCAAAGCGAGAGAGGCGTGGCGCCGGGAGAAGTTTGGCATCGGTCTGTTTCCTGCTCGGAGGGGCTCGATTTTTTATTGTGCTTCGGGATAGCGGGTAAAGACTTCGCTGCTGCCGTCTTGCCGGACGAGAAGCACGTCGTAGGCCTGACGCCGGCTATCGGGTCCCATGCCCGGACTACCGAATGGCATGCCGGGAACCGTCAGTCCAAGGGCATCGGGACGCTCGGCCAGCAGTCGCCGGATGTCGGCGGCAGGCACATGCCCTTCGAGGAAATAACCCTCCACGCTTCCGGTATGACAGGAGGTCAGCGCGATGGGTACGCCGAGATCGATCTTGTGCTGCATCAGCAAAGTGCCGAACCGCTCTTCGCTGGTCACCTGAAAGCCGTTTTCGCTTAGGTAGCTGGTCCATTGCTTGCAGCATTCACACCCGGTCCCCTCCACGACATGGATGGCGGTCGGGCTGTTCGCCAAGGAGAATGTCGGAGACGTGCTGGCTGCAACAGCCAGAAGCACCATGCGCCGTGTCAGTTCTATCATGATCACTCCCTCAATCTGCGTTCTGGCGGACTATCAGTCTTGCAGTGTCATCTTAGCCGACCCTGCGGTCATTGGTGGATACGGTCCTGCCGATCGATCACCTTTGACCGTGGTTCCGAGTTCATCGATTGGCCGCATCTGCAGGCGGAGGTGGGCGCCCAAACCTGGTTCTGCGAGGCGCAGTCACCGTGGCAGAAAGGCGCCGTCGAGAACGCCAACAAGCGTCTCAGACGATGGCTTTGCCGCGACACCGATCCGAACACCCTTTCCCAGGAGGAGCTCCGTCAGCTCTGCGCAGGCATCAATGCCACGCCGCGCAAGTGCCTCGGCTTCCGAACGCCTGCCGAGGTGTTCAAGGCTAACATACTCGGACGCGGCTACAGACGGGAGAAACTATCCCGGCAACCATTGTCGCATTTGGGCTAGCGCTTCCAGTGGGATGCGCTATTCTGAAACGCGACAAGCCATGATTTGCTGGGCTTTCGCGGATCGAGGAGTTCAACTTGGCATCGCATCTCACCCTCTCCGAGCGCCGCATCATTGCGGGCATGCTGCAGCGCAGATCAGTGTGGCGCAGATCGTCGCCTAGCTCGGCCGGAACGCACAGCTGCCTCCCTGATCATGAATACCCTGCCTCACGTTGATCCCTGACCGCCGGACGGCCTGTTCGCCGTCCACCTGATAGAGGACCGCATAGCCGCTGTCCCCGAACGCGATCAACCATTCCCGAAACTCCGGGGCCATCTTGTCGGCCGGGCGCCCTACTCGCGCGCTGTCTCTATCACGACTGGCCTATGATCTTGAGAACATCGTCAGCCCGATGCTGGCCAGCCTGCTGTTGGCGGTGATCAGTTACAACGCGCTCTTCTTCGGAACGATGGTCGGGTTCGCGGCGTCTGCGGCACTGGTCCTTTCTATTGTGCTTTCCAGTCCGAAGCCCTCCGAGCCGCGCGGCATCTATGATCGCCCGACCCGGGGCATCTGCATCTATCTGGCCACGCCCCGTCTGCGCGGATTGCTGGCGCTGACCATGGCCGCCGCGGGGGCGGCGATGGTCCTGGTCAACTTGGTCATGCTGGCGCGGGGTATGCTTGATAAACCTACCGCCTCGGGTCTGGATAAGCACGAATGAGGTATGAGCATGATACATTTTGATAAGGCAGATGGGCCAGACGCCTGATACGCCCATTGCGGCGACTGAACATCCGGCCCAACTTTAAATTAGGCCAGAGTGGCGGGGTATCCTGCTGCGGCCAGTGCCACTTGAACGTTGTCCGGCTTAGCCCGGCTTTCCAAAGCGATCGTTCGTAACGCCATGTCGAACTCGATCTGTGCCTCGGGGTCGATTGCATGGACGGTCTTTTGCACCGTTGCCTTGCAGTGGCCACAGCTCATGTTGGGGATATTGAACGTCGTCATTAGCTTTTCCTTTTTGTTTTTCTAGAGATCAACCCGCCGCAGGCGGAGGGCGTTGGTGATAACCGAGACGGAGGACAGGCTCATCGCCGCCGCTGCAATCATTGGCGAGAGCAGAAGGCCGGTGACGGGGTAAAGCAGGCCCGCCGCGATCGGCACGCCAAGTGCATTGTAGGCGAAGGCGAAGAACAGGTTCTGCTTGATGTTGCGCAACGTTGCCCGAGCCAGCTTGCGTGCCCGGACGATGCCCGTCAGGTCGCCGCCAAGAAGGGTTATCCCGGCACTCTCCATGGCCACGTCAGCGCCCGTGCCCATGGCGATGCCGACATCGGCAGCGGCCAGCGCAGGCGCGTCGTTCACCCCGTCACCTGCCATGGCGATCTTGTGACCCTCGCGGCGCAACTGATCGATCAGGTCTTTCTTGGCTTCTGGGAGGACACCCGCCCGCACCTCGTCGATGCCGAGCTTTCTCGCCACCGCCTGTGCTGTTCGTTCGTTGTCGCCCGTCGCCATGATGACACGTAGCCCCTGAGCGTGGAGTTCGCGGATCGCTTGCGCGGTACTTTCCTTGATTGGGTCGGCGACCGCCACGATACCGGCAAGCGCGCCATCGACCGCAATGAACATCGCCGTCTTGCCCTCGGCGCGCAGAGTGTCAGCCTTCCCTTCGGCCGCGCTCGTGTCCAGATCCATCTCCTGCATCATGGCCGCGTTGCCAAGCGCCACTGCCCGTCCGCCAACCGTGCCGCGCACGCCTTTGCCGGTGACAGCCTCAAAATCCAACGCTTCTTGCCGCACGGCACCCTGCGCCTCTGCGCCCTCCACGATTGCCTCGGCCAGCGGGTGTTCCGAGCCGCGCTCAAGCGCTGCCGCCAGTGACAGCAAGTCCGCTTCGGCCACGTCCCCGAGTGCCACGGTATCCGTCAGCTTCGGCTTGCCCATGGTTAGCGTACCAGTCTTGTCGACAATCAGGGTATCAACCCCCGCCATCCGCTCCAGCGCCTCGGCATCCTTGATCAGTACACCTGCCTGTGCGCCGCGCCCTGCCGCGGTGGTGATCGAAATCGGCGTGGCCAACCCAAGGGCGCAGGGGCAGGCGATGATCAGCACTGACACGGCCGAGGCGATGGCAAAGACCAGCGAAGGCTCGGGGCCGAAAATCAGCCAGACAACGAAGGCGAAAATTGCGATACCGACCACCGTCGGCACGAACACCGCCGAGACCCGATCGGCCATCCCCTGGATCGGGGCCCGGGACCGCCGCGCGTTCGAGACCATCGTTACGATCTGCGCAAGAACGGTATCGGCGCCGACTTTGCCCGCCTCGATCACAAGGCTGCCGTTCTTGTTGATCGTGGCCCCGGTCACCGCATCGCCGGGACTTTTTTCCACCGGCATCGACTCGCCGGTCAGCATGCTCTCATCCAGGGATGAGCGGCCCTCGATCACTTTGCCGTCCACCGGCACTGCATCGCCCGGGCGCACGCGAAGCCGGTCACCTTCCATGATGTTTTCCAAGGGGGCGTCATATTCCGACCCATCCGGCAGGATACGCCGCGCGGTCTTGGGTGCAAGGTCGAGCAGCGCGCGAATGGCATCCCCGGTACGTTCACGTGCGCGAAGTTCCAGAACCTGGCCCACGAAGACCAGTGCAATAATCACCACCGCCGCCTCGTAGTAGGTGCCGACGCCATGACCCATTCGATAGGCATCGGGAAATACGCCGGGCAGGAAGGTCGCGACGAGCGAATAGAGGTAGGCTGCCCCCACACCCAGGCTGATCAACGTCCACATGTTCGGTGATCGGTTCACAAGTGAATCCCAGCCTCGCCTGAAGAATGGCAAGGCGGCCCAGAGGATGATCGGTGTCGCCAGGATGAATTCGAGATAGCTTGCGGTTTCGTGGCCAATCCAATCCCGCACCGGCAGAGCGACCAATTCTCCCATCGTCAGGATGATCAGCGGCACTGCGGCGGCTGCTGAAATCCACATGCGCCGTGTGAAGTCGGTCAGTTCCTCGCTCGGTTCATCCGAGGGCAGCATGGGTTCAAGCGCCATCCCGCAGATCGGGCAGTCGCCTGGCACATCACGGACAATCTCCGGGTGCATCGGACAGGTATACTGAGCGTTGGCCGGAGCCGCCTTCTTTTGTCCTGCGGCTCTGCCTGAAGCGTAGAACCAAGGATCTACCTTGAACCTGGTCTTGCATTTCTCTGAGCAGAAATGAAACGTCTTGTCTCCAAACACTGCTCGATGTCCGTCAGGCTTGACCGCAACCGTCATCCCGCAGACCGGGTCCTTTGCCGTCTCGGTCCCCGCAGGGATGTCTGGCGACGCGTGATGATGATCGTGATCCATGTCTTGCCAACTTTCTACTGATGTTCGTCCATCTAAGATGCCCGGCGAGTGACACCCTGATTTGACATGATTTAGTTAGCTTCGATGCGGGGAGTGCCCGCAGGTGCGTCGCCATTTGCCTCGATATCGGCGATGTACCGTTTCATTTCTGCGATCTCGTTGCGCTGCGCCTCGATGATCGCGTCAGCAAGGTCCCGGACCCTTGGATCGGAAATATCCGCGCGTTCACTGGTCAGGATGGCGATGGAATGGTGAGGGATCATTGCCTTCATCCAGGCAAGATCCTCAACCGTCTCCTGGCTTCGCACCAGCCAAAGGGACAGAACGAATGCCAAACCGGCGCCCACGAAGATCGCAATGTTTTTCTTCCGATCGGAATACATGCCCAACATGAAGGCGAGCATGATGACCGCCATGACCGATCCCATGTAAATCGCCATCCACATGCGGGTCTGCGAAAACTCGATGTGATCAATCGAATAGGTATTGAGGTACATCAGCCCATACATGACGATGGTCGAGGTCGCGATCATCGCGAAAAAGCGGCCATATCCCATGATATGTCTCCGTTTCTATTTTAGGTTTCTCTTGAAGCCGGAACATTGAGGCTGTGCCTCATGGTCGGAATGATCCATTTTCATCTTCGGCTACAGGCACAGTAGAACTTTTTGCCTGCAGCCGTTTGCGCTGCAAAGCGCGGCTCTCTATCGAATAGCGTGCTCAATGCCCGAGCATCGTAACCTTGATCAGCATCCAGATGGCCATGGCGATCATCATTAGGTTCTCGGTCAGCGAGACGAAGCCCAGGGGCACGTTGCTGTCACCACCGACGCAGGCGCATTTGATCTCTCGCTTGTCGATGTAGACCGCCTTGTAAACCGACACAGCGCCAATGGTGCCGATGAAGAGGGCCACCGGGATCGACAACCACATCAGCGCGCCCGCGACCATCAGGACGCCCGCCAGCCCTTCGGCGAAGGGATAGACGTAGCCGTAACGAACCCACCTCTGGGCCAGCAGGTCATAGTTGAGGAACATCGTGGCGAAACTTTCCACGTCCTTCAGCTTCTGCAGGGCCAGCAGACACATGGCGAAGGCCACAAACCATTCCGCCGCAGCCACAGTGGTCAGCTGACCGAACGCCGCCCAGCTGGTCGCCAAGGCCATGGCGGCAGCCATGGCAAACAGCGCGATCACCGGTCGGTAGGTCGTCGCGCTCTTGTCGCGCACGGTCTTGCCGAAGTGACGCCGCAGATCGTCATAGCCACCGATCCGCTGGTCGCCGATGAAGGTCTGCGGCGTGGTCTGGACGTCATGCTGCTCCTTGAAGGCATCGACCTCGGCACGGGTCGTCAGATGATGGTCCTCGACGCGATAGCCCTGCCGTTTGAGCAGGTCGAGCGACTTGAGCCCGTAGGGGCACATGTGCTTGGTCATCACCATGCGGTGGAGGGTGGCCGTCCTGGGCGCTGCAGGTGTCATGGGGAAACCTCAATACCTTGCGAAGACGCTGTTGCCGGAATCGCCCCAGAGAATGACCTCGAAAGGATCGGACTGGCCGCCCATTTCCATGCCGGGCGAACCGATCGGCATGCCAGGAACGGCCAGACCACCCGCATCTGGGCGCTGATCCAGCAAATTGCGGACGGCATCAGCCGGAACATGGCCTTCGATTACATAGCCTTCGACGAGGGCCGTGTGGCAGGACCGAAGAGATTGAGGAACGGCCTGCTCATCCTTGAAGGCCTCGACGTCATCGGTCAGGGTTTCTTCTACTATGAAACCGCTTTGCCGGAGATGATCGATCCAGGCTCCGCAACAGCCGCAATCGGGTGATCGAACCACCGCGATCAGGGTGTCTTGGGGTGTGGACACCGCCCCCAGCACCGATGTTGCGGGAATGAGGACCGCGGCGAGCGTTCCGATGAACAGACGTCTGTCGATCACGATGTGATCCTTTCGTTGAGGTTAGCGTGGGGACCGGCATGATGTGAGCATCTGCCCGAGGCAGGGTATGCTTCCGTTTCCAGATTATGCAGGATCGGGCAGTCCGGGCGCTCGTTTCCGGCACAGGATCGCACCAGCGTCTCCAACGTGTCGGCCATGTCCGCCAGGTGGGTAATCTTGTGGCGGAGATCCTGGACCCGGGCTTGTGCCAGCGCTTTCACATCGGCGCTGCGCCGGTCGGTGTTGCGCCACAGATCCAACAGGCCGGTGATTTCGCTGATCGGAAAGCCCAGATCCCGCGACCGTGCAATGAACCGAAGCATGTGAATGTCTGCATCGGCGTAGTTGCGATACCCCGAGGCTGTGCGCGCAGCTTGGGGGATCAAGCCGATCTGCTCGTAGTAACGGATCATCTTGGCCGACACACCCGAGAGGGCAGAGGCATCTCCGATGTTCATGGGCTGGGCTCCGTTCGTTTTAGGGAACAGATATGCGGCTTCCCATGATGGGAAGGTCAAGAGCGGCCGCGGGTCTTTTTTGATGGTCTTTAGCAGAGAACCGCGCGGCATCATGCCGCGCGGTTCAAGGCAGGCTCAGTTGGCGTTCTCAGCCAGCCAGGTGGTCATTTCCTCGATCTCACCGACTTGGGCGGCGATGATCTCACCCGCAAGTTCGATCATCTCAGCGTCTTCGCCATGCTCAAGAAGAACCTGGGCCATGTCGATGGCACCCTGATGGTGGGCAATCATCCCGCAAGCAAAGGCCACGTCGGCATCTTCGTTCATCATGCCGTCATGCATGGCAGGCATCGTGACCATCATGCGACGCATGTTCTCCTGAACATGTTCCGGCATGGTTGCCAAGTCCACGCCACCCATCCCCATCATGGCGCCCATGCCGTCAGACTGCGCATCGCCGCCCATCTGTGACCCGTCCATGCTTTCAGCAGGCATATCACTGGCGGGTGCAGCCATGGCGCACTGCTCAGGCATCTGGAATTCAGCGTCCTGAGCAAAGACGGGCGCAGTAAGGCTGGTCGCAGCAATCGCTGCGGCAATAAGGATCTTAACAGAACTCATCTCAGTCCTCCGTAAATTTGAGACATATGACGATGCTAAGCCTGTTGCTCAGAAAACTGAAACATGCATGACGACATCGTCAGGGCTCAACCCTGCCCTACCCAGTTCCCTTGAGGACATGATACGTCCTGCCGGAACAGGAATCGTATTCGTAGCCGGCGCAACAGAATCCGACCGGTCAGGCCTTTCCGGCGTATTGTCCACGGAAGCTGATGCTCCGCCCCCTGAGCCTGCATTCGATCCTCTTGTTCCGTGACTTGCCTCTTCAGCATATCCGGCACCAGCCATCAGGCTGACCGCAGTAAGAATGGCCACAAATTTCTTGTTCATTTTATCCTCCGAACGGCGACGGTTCGATTATTCCAGAATTTCAGTGATGGTCAGCTTGCCTTTGACCCGGTCGGCCGCAAAGCGGATGCTCTGCCCCTCGCTCAGGCCCTCGAGCATTTCCGGCTCTGCGACCTGGAAGACCATCTTCATGGCCGGCATATCCAGGTTCTTCAGCTCCTCATGATCGACGGTCACCTTGCTCCATTGGGTGTCGACCTTGGTGACGGTCCCGTTGGTGATGTGCGTGTCCGCAAAGGCGCCTCCAGCAGAAAGGATCAGCGCAGCGGCAGTCAGTTGGATCAGTTTCATGGTCAGGTCCTCGCGGTTCAGGATTCGGTGACGTTCAGGGGGCCGTGCATGCCAGCCTCGTAGTGGCCTGGTATGAGGCAGGCGAACTCGAACTCTCCGGATTCTCCGAATGTCCAAAGGATCTCGCCGGTTTCGCCGGGCTGAAGACGGACCGCATTCGGGTCGTCGTGTTCCATTTCCGGGAACTTCGCCATGACCTCCTTATGCTCGGCATTGGTCTTGACACTGTCCATGACGAATTCATGTTCCAGCTCACCGTTATTGGTGATGACAAGACGAACCGTCTCACCGGGTGCAAACGACAGCTCGCCCGGTTCAAAAATCATGGCCCCTTCTTCGGTTTCCCGCATGGAAACCTCCACAGTCTGCATGTCTCCATCCGTGGCTGGCATGCCCATCGGATTTTCATGGCCGCCTTCATGTTTTCCGGCTGCAAGTGCGAGGGCCGGGAAGAAGGCAATTGCAGTCACCAGCATAAACGATTTCATCATGTTTCCTTTGTGTTGCTCGATAGGGTCAGGTCAGCCCAAACGCTTGCCGCCACGGGGGGTCAGGATCGTTTCAGGGCTGTAGTTGCTGGCATGATCAGGCAGTTCGCCTGTCCATTCCCATGCCTGCGTACCGGGGGGGTTCTCGAACCAGCCCGGATCGGAATAGTCGTCAGGGGCGATGCCTTCGCGCACCTTCATGACAGAGAACATGCCGCCCATCTCCAGCGGACCATGCGGACCCCAGCCTGCCATCATCGGGATGGTGTTTTCGGGAATCTCCATGGACATCTCGCCCATGTCACCCATGCCGGCGGTGCCCATCGGCATGTAGCCGGGCTGGTGACGGCGGACCATGTCGGTGACGCGGCTCTTGTTGGCGCCGATGATCGTGGGCAACTCGTGCCCCATGGCGTTCATGGTATGGTGCGACTTGTGGCAGTGGAACGCCCAGTCCCCTTCATGAACGGCATCGAATTCGTAGGCACGCATCGCACCTACAGGAATATCGATGCTGACCTCAGGCCAGCGGGCTTCCGGCCGGACCCATCCTCCATCTGTGCAGGTCACCTCGAAATCATAGCCATGCATGTGAATGGGGTGATTGGTCATTGTCAGATTGCCGACACGCACTCGGACACGGTCGCCTTTGCTGGCGACAAGCGGGTCAATGTCCGGGAAAATGCGGCTATTGAAGGTCCACAGGTTGAAGTCCGTCATCTCCGCGACGCGGGGGATATAGGTGCCGGGATCGATGTCATAGGCGGCCAACAGGATACCGAAGTCACGATCCACCGGCATGAAGGCCGGGTCGCGCGGATGCACGATGAACAGCCCCATCATGCCCATGGCCATCTGGACCATCTCGTCGGCATGGGGGTGGTACATGAAGGTCCCCGACTTCACGAGATCGAACTCGTAGACGAAGGTCTTGCCCGAAGGGATGCCCGGATGGCTGAGACCCGACACACCGTCCATCCCGGACGGCAGGATCATGCCGTGCCAGTGAACCGAGGTATGTTCGGGCAGGCGGTTGGTCACATAGATGCGGACCCGCTCGCCCTCGATGGCCTCGATCGTGGGGCCGGTGGACTGTCCGTTATAACCCCACAGGCGCGCGACCATTCCGTCCGCCATGATCCGCTCGACCGGCTCGGCGACAAGGTGGAATTCCTTGACATTGCCGTTCATTCGATAGGGCAGCGACCAGCCGTTCAGAGTTACGATCGGGTTGTATTCAAGTCCGGTCGTCGGGCGCGGCGGCACCTGCGTATAGGGGCTGTCCGTGCTGGCCGCCTCGGGCAGATCGCGAAAGCGTGTCTGCGCCTGACCCATGTTGACGGTCAGGGCCGCAGCCCCTGCCCCGATGCCCGCACCCATCAGTTGTCTGCGATTCATCATTCGTCCTCTCCATTGTCACTTGCGCCACCCCAGATCGCGGCGGTGGCATCCGCCTCGGCCAGCCAGTAGTCGCGCTTGGCCTCGGCAGCGCTCAGCTGGGAGTCCAACCCTTCACGGGCATCGTTCAGAAGCTCGAAAGTGGAGGTCAGCATGCCGTTGTAGCTCAGTAGCGCCTGCTCATCGATTTCCCGGCGTAGAGGCAGGACCTGGTCGCGCCAGTGCAGGGCGATCTGATGCTTGCCCGTGACTGCCGAATAGGCAGACCGCGCCTCCGAGCGGGCATTGATCGCCGACTGCGCCAGGTTATTGGCCGAACGCAGATATTCGAGTTTTCCGCGGCGGGAAATCAGTCCGCTGGTGTCGTAAACCGGAATGCTGAAGGCGACGTCGACCACCGGTGAGCGTTCGTTCTCTCCATCTTCACGCTCGATTTCGACGCCGGCGGCGACTTCTGCATCCGAGAGCATGCGGGTCTGTCCAGTCAGTCGATAGCGCGCGGCCACAGCCTCCAGCTCCAACCGGCCCGCAGCCAAATCGACGCGGTTTTCCAGCGCCAGCCGTTCGATATTGGAACGGTTCGGCGCGCTGCCCGGAAGCGCCGGCAGGCTGTCGGGAACATAGAACTCTGTCCCTGTGCCCCACAGGCCCAGAAGGCGAACGAGCTTCTCTTTCGCAATTTGTGCTTCCAGCCTTGCCTCGGCTCGTTCGGCTGCCAGCTCTGCATTGAACGCATGTTCCCGTGCCTGATCGGCGCGACTCAGCGCACCCGTTTCGCCAAGCTCTGCGGCCAGCTCGGATGCCGCGTCCGCGGCGCCTTGCGCTCGACCGACCAGACCGGCTGCCTCGAACGCACCGACGGCCTCGATCCAGGTCCGGCGGGTTTCATGGGCCAGCGCCAGGGTTTCGCCCGCTGCGGCCAGCTGAGCCTGCCGAAACTCCAGATCGGCGGCCCGCGTGCGCGATCTCTTCGTGACCATGTCCAGAATTGATGACGCCACCGTACCTTCCACGGACCGGGTGACATCTCCACTGACCAGCCCGGACACTGAGATGCCGACGCTCGGTACCGGTCCGAGGGCCGTCTCCCACAGATCTGCAGCAGACATGCCCAGGTCAGCATAACTGGCCTGCAGGCCGGGGTTGTTCAGAAGCGCCACCTGCACCGCCTGTTCGGCACTGATTGTCTTTCCCTGAACAATGGCGCGCACGCGTTGCGCATGAGCCTGCCGTTCAGCCGGCGTCTGAAGCCAGGCTGCCTCTGCCCCTGTCGCCTGTCGGGAGATCCCGGCAACAGTCTCGAACCCTGCCCGCTCGCCGCGGGCCTTGCTCATGGTCACCGTATCCGCACAGGCGGACAGCAGCAGCACTGCGCCCAACGAAAGTCCCAATGCCCTCTTCATTCGACACCCGGGGCTTGGGCATTGTTCAGGTCGGTCCAGTTACCTGGTTCCTGAACGCTGCGGCTTCGATAGGTGATGGCAGGACCTGCCTGCAGGTTTGAAACGGGAGATGTCGTGTCAGCAACGGTGACAAGCCCGGATGACGTATCCAGAGGCGCCAGCGGGGCGCAAGCCACCGCGACAAGCGGCATTGCAGCCGCAAACAGAAGTTTCATGTGATGAATCCGCTTTTAGATCAGAAGGATGGTCGCCGTGGCCCGTTCAGGCGTCGGCTTGCAACGTTCGGATCAGGCCCGCGGAGGGCGGCGCAGTCCTTCGGAAACGGTCAGTTCCACCAGCGGGGCCGTGCGGACAGCTTCAATCGTCTGGCTGATCAGAAAGGCCTGAGCCATATCGCTGGAACTCAGGAGTGCTGTAACCGGGCAGGCATGGGCCTTGCAGTGCGATCCATGCCCTTCGGAAGACGTATCCTCATTATGGACATGATCTTCGACAATTACGACACTCAAATGGGATTGGTCCGAGCTATCACCAGCAAAGTGCTGTCCATGATCATCAGAGCTATCGGCAGCGGCGGCTGTCAGCATCATGTCGCATTTCAGATCCATCGACGCGTTTCCTGCAGATGCAGTGACGCCCATCGAGACCAAAGTCACGACGAAGATCATAGCAAGCTGGCGCAGAACGTGGATCATAAGTGTTGTCTAATAGGGTGAAAGTTAGACATCAATGAATTTCCAGCGCCTTGCGCAGGAATGTTACCGCCTCGGCCATCTGTTGCCGTTGCTCGAACGTGATCATTCAAAGCCCTATGCATAAAGCATCACCGGTACACCCGGCTGCAGCATGGCGTAGACGTCTTCGATTTCCTGATCGGTGAGGGCGAGGCATCCGGCTGTCCAATCGCGATTTCGTGGTGCGAGTGCGTTTCCTTCCGGACCCCGCCCGTGGAACATGATGTCGCTTCCCGCACTTCGACCGAACTGTGCGGCGTAAGCCTTGTCCTGATCATTGGGGTAGGAAATGCCGACAGACAGGTGATATCTGCTGCGCGGATTGAAGCGGTCGATGAAATACAGCCCCTCGGGCGTCTTTCCGTCGCCTTCGAACTGCTTAGGGCCAACCGGCTGGTTGCCCAGCCCAAAATCATAGGATCGCAAGACTGTCTGGCCGTTCAGCAGGTGCATCCGGCGTTGGCCCTTGTAGACAGCCACCTGTGTTACCGGCGGGCCGGAGTATCGCTTGAATTGCGGTGCAGGGGCCGAGCTGGGCCCTGACGATCCGCATGCAGCAAGGGATGCGAGCATAGCCAGCGACGCATGTCGGCGATTAAAGGTTATCATAGAGAGAGCTCCTTGGAGATCATGCTTCAGGCCGACGCAGCGGCGTATCGGTTAAAGATTGTGTGGCTTCCATCCTTGAGCACGAGCAGGACATCATAAGCCTCACGGCGGCTTTCCGGGCCCATTCCGGGGCTGCCATAGGGCATGCCCGGAACGGTCAGGCCAAGGGCGTCGGGACGCTCTTGAAGCAGTTTGCGGATATCGGTGGCTGGGACATGTCCTTCCACGAAATAGCCCTCGACCGACCCGGTGTGACAAGACGTCAGGTCGATGGGAACGCCGAGGTCGATCTTGTGCTGCATGAGAAGCGTGCCGAAACGCTCCTCACTCGTGACCTGAAAGCCGGCATTCTGAAGGTGCTGTGTCCATTGCCGACAGCATTCGCACCCCCTGCCCTCCACGACATGGATGGCGGTGGAAACAACAGGTAGCTGCCCGAATGCAGGCAGTGCGGTTACGGCGGCGGCGGCACATAACACGAAGCGACGGGTGACGAAGTTCAACGGCGATCCCCCCAGAAAAGGCGGCCAGGGGCCGCCGACAGGCTTGTGGATTTTGCTGCAATCATTCTTCCGGTCCCTCACGGTCGGAGACCTCGGCCTGATACTCGTATTGGCGCTTGGGCCATGTGCTTTTGATGTAGGCCAGGGTGGCGCGGATTTCCGCATCCGTCAGAATGCCCTCGAAGGCCGGCATGTCGCTCTCATAGCCAGGCACGACACCACTGATCCCCAGCTTGGTCAGTGTGAACAGCTGATTGTCGGAGTGGTGCCATGTATGCCCCGTTTCGTCATGGGGCGGTGCCGGCATCCGCCCGTTCTCCAGCGGACGTTTCCAGTCGGGCTGTCCTTCCAGATCCGGTCCGTGGCATGACGCGCAATTTTGCGCGTAGAGTTCTTTTCCTTGTGCGATTTCCTGCGCGGTTACTGAGACGCCCAGAAAAGCAACTTCAGCCCTTTCGGACCGATTAACTTGTGCGAAAGCCGCCACAGCCGCCACACCGGCAAATGACAGCCCGGCGAGCATCAAGACCCGTGATCTCATGTCGGTCCCCGCAGGTATTTGAGAAGGGCAGCTATGCCCAGGACCAGGAGGGCCAAGACGAGAAGCGCAAAGAGTCCGCAGCCCAGCATCATCATGCCCGCCATGGGGCTATTCATCATTGTCATGCCATTTTCCTCCAAAGAGGGTGGTCAAGCCATTCTTCGCAAGCGGCATTGACCGCAGAAATCTCAGGGAAAAACTGAGTGTGTAAAGCTGCATGCAAACTCTGCTGCATAGGACACCTGACTATCTAGATTTGAAACGGAACTGCCGATCTAAAGGGATTCAGCAGTCCTGGCGGCGAGCGTGCTCAAGGGGACAAAACCTTGTGCGCACGCGTCGCCTGCCGCAGCAGCAGTCAAATCAGATGAATGGGCGTGGGGGGCTCCGAAGCGGCAGCCAATGCAGATCACTGAACATGACATCGGCAACCTGCCGCTTCGAGAGGCGCCGAGCCTGTCTGAGATCAGAGGTCTCTAATTCAGGAATCGTGACGAAGCCCCCCGCCGAACAGATCAGATTGCAGTCCGCCGTTCCAATTTCACCCCTGTCGCTGCAATCCAGGCATTCGGACATGCCGGAATGTGCCATGGCCATCATGCCGTCATTGGGCACTGACGCGGCAGTCGCCGGTGCGGGCATCATCGATCCAACCGCGAATACGGTGAAGGCGACAAGAAACAGGGCCCGCAGATAGGTCTTCATGACTATCGAGTTAGCGGCATGTTGCGGAAAAATCCACGACAAGATGATCGCGTTGCCGTGACCGGAACAGGAGGGAACTGACTGGGGCACTGCCGCTGAGCCGGCGCCCGCCCTCGTCTTTCAACCGATCGCTTGTCAGGGCCACATCTGCGCGGCATGAAGCACACGAAGGATCGTCACGACAGACGGCGTCTCAGCATAGATGACAATGTAGTTCGGGCGAACGACCAACTCACGTGTCCCCTGAACGCGTCCTGACCGGCACCGCTTGGGATGCATTGGAAGTTGCGCAACCTTTCCCTGAATTTCCTCCATCAGAGCAAGAGCAGCATCAGGATTGTCATCCGAGATATAGTCGACGATTGCCATGAGGTCGGCGACCGCGAAGGCATTCCATTCGAGTTCAGGCACCCCGTTTGCCGTCGATCAATGCCCGGGCGTCACGCATGACCTGGTCATGTGGAACGCCAGGTCGGGTATCTGTCAGCGCTTCCTGCACTTTCGCCCGGAACCAGCTATCATAGCTTTGAGGATTTGCAGTCAGACCGGCCGGCAAACCCCCTTCAGCCGCCACACGGGTCAGCAGGATACGGACTGCGTCTGATAGGGTCAGGCCTACACCTGCCAGTGCGCTACTGGCTTGTGCCTTGAGATGATCGTCCACACGGACATGCAGCATCGAGGTATGGGTGGGCATTCGAGCCTCCTGTGTATCTCATATGAGATACACAATGCCATAGAAGGATCAAGACTTGTTTGGCCTCGTCTGGCTCAGTGGTGTGGAATGCTGCTTCAAGAATGAGACGGAAGGCATTGTAGGAATTATCGTTATTGCTTTATCCCCGATATTACCCCCGAAAAATGTGGATAAGTCCTCAGCGTCCGATGGCCACCATTCGCGTCGATGCTGTCTTACGGTCGTGATGCTGCTTTCCAAAAAGGTGTGGTGATCACAGTAGCCGCCGATCGCGATCGCAGCCTGTAAGTGTCAAGCAAAAATGTCATTTTGACCTTTTGTCGGACCAAAAGGTCATACTGCTTTCCTAGGTAGGCAAACGCAGTGACATGCAGCAGTTCCAAGCTGCAACGCGGATCAAAGAATGCCCGCCTCCCCTGCTCCTTTTTCAGAGTGTTCAAAAACGATCGTTTCTGAGCATGGGGCATGGGAGGTCATTGCTCCATTGAGTAGGTACCTCCTAAGGCGATAAGTAGCTAAGGAAAGCTGCAATGCCATTTTATCTTACATTATAGAATTATTAGCTAACAGACTTACAAAACTGGAATATTTTCTTCTGCCCCCGGAAATATCCCCGAAATATGTGGATAACTTGGGGTTGCGGCCAAACGATAGCGATGACCAAGTCTTGTGTAATGTAACATAATTGCGGTTACTGGGTATTATGATACCTTAGTGGAAGCTAGGTTTCCGCGTTTCATCAGTCCCTCATGCGATGAAATTCACGTCGGAGGGGCTACTCCAACGGACAGCTCTCATCAGCGGCCCAGTCCCCAAAGCTGAGGTAATAGACCCGTACATCTTCCTGCCCCGCCGCGACTGCTGCCAACGCTGCCAAGGCTGCACGCCCACCGCCCTGGCAGTGGGTCACAACAGGAGCGCCGCTGCGCACCCCCGCGTCAGCCAACATCTGCGCAAGCTCGGACGCCGGACGCAGATGACGTCCGTCAAGCAAATCCCGATGATCGAGATGCGCCGCGCCGGGTAGATGCCCGCCGCGCTTGTTTCCCTTCAGGTCTTCGCCTTCAAACTCCGCTGCCGTCCTGGCATCAAAAATCTGCACTGATGGCAAGGCAACTTTCAGCTCCTGCCGCCCGACGAGGCCGACCGCCCCCGCGCCGGGGCGCAGGTCGGGCGCGGAGGTTCCCGGCGTTGCCTGCGCGGGAAGCCTCCCCAGATCTGGAAGGCCACCATTTAGCACTGCAGCGGGCAGCCCAAAATACTGAAGGATGAACCAGACGCGAGCCGCCTCCGTCATGCCTCCGTCGTCTAAAACCACAGTCAGGGCATCCTGCGTCAGGCCTAGTTGCCTGATCTGGTCCTGCCAATATGCGACATCATCAAACCCCGTATCACTCTGCTTGGCGGTGGCGATCCAGTCGTGGATCGGGACGACCGCCATACCGGCGGGTCGCTCCTCTGCTGTGGGGACGTAAAGAAGACGCAAAGGCCCCAGATCAGCCAGTTGAGCCGCGGCAACGATGGGCGAATTGCTCATGGGGTCATGTCCTTTTTCAGAATGTCCGGTGTCAGACTAGGCGCCATCAGACAACTCCAGCCAGCCTCAGGAACAGTCCCGCGAAGGCACAGATCGCCAGCACAGTGACGGCGTCCAGCTTCAAGCGGAACACGGCCAGGATTGCGACGATGACCAGCGCCAGCGCGGCGACATCCAAGGTTCCCCAGACCGGCAGGTCCAGGTCCAGCCCCATCGCGGCCACCGGGCGCAGCCGGTCGAACAGCACATGCAGCCCGAACCACAGTGCCAGGTTCAGGATCACCCCCACCACCGCCGCGGTCACCGCGGTCAGCGCCGCCGTCAGCGCGTGGTTGTCGCGCAGGCGTTCGATGAAGGGCGCGCCCAGAAAGATCCACAGGAAGCAGGGCAGGAATGTGACCCAGGTGGTCAGCAACCCCCCCAGGGTCCCGGCCAGCAGCGGCGGCATACCGCCCGCCTCGCGCAGCGCGCCCATGAAGCCCACGAACTGGGTCACCATGATCAGCGGCCCCGGCGTGGTTTCCGCCATGCCCAGCCCGTCCAGCATCTCTCCGGGTGCCAGCCAGCCATAGGTCTCGACCGCCTGCTGGGCGACATAGGCCAGGACGGCATAGGCGCCGCCGAAGGTCACCACCGCCATCACGCTGAAGAACCCGGCGATCTG
>NZ_JXYF01000171.1:0-554 GCF_000967735.1 Paracoccus sp. S4493 | reverse complement strand
GGGCAAGACGACGACCGCCGTGCGCTGCATGATCTCGGCCCTGCAGCGTGGCCAGAAGGCGGCCTATTTTCTGTTCGACGAACGGCTGGCCACGCTGATGACCCGATCCAGGGTGCTGAACATGGACCTGCAGCCGTTCATCGACGCCGGCCTGCTGACGATCCGCCAGATCGACCCGGCCGAACTGTCCCCCGGAGAGTTCGCCAGCGCCGTCCGCAGCGCGGTCGAGAAGGACGATGTCGGACTGGTCGTGATCGACAGCCTGAACGCCTATCTGCACGCGATGCCAAGTGACAATTTCCTGGTGCTGCAGATGCACGAACTGCTCAGCTACCTGGCCCAGCAGGGCGTGGTCTCGCTGATGATCCTGGGTCAGCACGGGGTGACGGGCGACCTGCGGTCGGACCTGGACATCAGCTATCTGGCCGACACGATGATGATGCTGCGCTTTTTCGAGGCCGACGGAGAGGTGCGGAAGTCGATCGCGGTGATCAAGACGCGCACGTCGGACCACGAACGCACGATCCGCGAATTGCGGATCGACGGGGGCGGCA
>NZ_JXYF01000170.1:0-721 GCF_000967735.1 Paracoccus sp. S4493 | reverse complement strand
CCCCGGCAGGCCCCGCCAGCAGCGTGTTGGTTCCGGGAAACAGGCCGTCGCCCAGCAGCGCATCCAGACCGGCAAGCCCCGTGGTCACCGGTTCGGCCGAAAAGCGGCGGTGGTGATCGGCTGCGATCAGGCGCGGATAAACGCGGATGCCGCCGCGTTCGATGGTAAAGTCGTGATAGCCGCCGTGATATTTCAGGCCGCGCATCTTGACGACCCTCAGCCTGCGGCGCTCCGATCCGAAATCGTTGGCCAGCTGCTCCAGCGAGATGACGCCATGCGCGATCGAATGCAGCTGCAGGTCGCCGGGTTCGGCCGTGCGGTCGTCCAGCATCAGCACGGTGCAGTTCCGGCGCGCGAAGAAATGCTTCAACGCCAGGATCTGGCGGCGATAGCGCAGCGGGTTCTGCGCCAGCAGGCGCAGTTCCGACAGGCTGTCCAGCACCACGCGCACCGGGTCGGTCCGGTCCACCAGATCGAAGATGCCGCGCACCGTCTCTCCCAGCTCCACCTCGCTGGGATGCAGAAGCGACTGTTCGTGGTCGATGCCGAACTCGTCTTCGGCGATCATCTCGAAGACGTCGATGCCGTCCAACGTCAGGTCATGCGACCGCGCGACGGCCCGCAGCTCTGTCTCGGTCTCGGACAAGGTGATGTAGAGGCCGCGGTCACCCGCCTGGCGCCCCTCCATCAGGAACTTCAGCGCCAGCGTGGTCTTGCCCGA
>NZ_JXYF01000169.1:0-2196 GCF_000967735.1 Paracoccus sp. S4493 | reverse complement strand
GACGCTGACATCCAGCCCGCCCGTAGGTTCGTCCATGAACACCAGCCGCGGCCCGGTCACCAGGTTGCGCGCGATCTGCAGCCGCTGCTGCATCCCACCGGAAAAGGCCTGCGGGCGGTCGTCGACGCGGTCCTGGGCGATTTCGACCCGGTCCAGCCAGTCGATGGCGGCGGCGCGGATGTCGCCGTAATGGCGCTGGCCCACGGCCATCAGCCGTTCGCCGACATTGGCCCCGGCGCTGACGCCCATGCGCAGCCCGTCGCGGGCATGCTGGTGGACATAGGCCCATTCGGTGCGCGCCAGCCGGCGGCGTTCGGTTTCGGCCATCGCCAGAACGTCGCGCCCGTCATAGGTGACGGTGCCCGCATCGGGGCGCTGATGCCCGGCAAGGCAGGACAGCAGCGTCGATTTGCCCGACCCGCTTTCCCCGACGATGCCCAGGACCTCTCCGGGCCACAGATCAAAGCCGACGCCGGTGCAGCCGATCCGCGCGCCATAGCGGCGTTCCAGGGTCCGGACGGACAGGATGGGGGCGCTCATGCGGCCTCCGCGGCCAGGCGGCCCCTGTGCCCGGCGGCGACCCGCGCGGTGCAGAAATCGGTGTCGGAACAGACGAACATCCGCCCGCCTGCGTCATCGGTCACCACCTCGTCCAGATAGCTGGCGTCAGCGCCGCACAGGTCGCAGGCGTGATCGGCCTTCGAGGGGCTGAACGGGTGGTCGTCGAAATCCAGGCTGACGACATGGGTATGCGGGGGCAGGGCATAGATGCGCTGTTCGCGCCCCGCCCCGAACAACTGGATCGCCGGACTGTCCGACAGTTTCGGGTTGTCGAATTTCGGGATCGGCGACGGGTCCATGACATAGCGCCCCTCGACCTTGACCGGATAGGCATAGGAGGTCGCGATGCGGCCGTGCCGGGCAATGTCCTCGTACAGCTTGACGTGCATCAGGCCGTATTCCTCCAGCTCGTGCATCTTGCGGGTCTCGGTCTCGCGCGGCTCCAGAAAGCGCAGCGGTTCGGGGATGGGCACCTGATAGACCAGGATCTGGCCCTGGGTCAGGGGCGTCTCGGGGATGCGGTGGCGGGTCTGGATCAGCGTCGCGTCGGCGGTGGCGGTGGTGACGGCGACCCCCGCCGTGCGCTGAAAGAACGTGCGGATGCTGACCGCGTTGGTGGTGTCGTCGGCGCCCTGGTCGATTACCTTCAGGCGGTCGTCGGGGGTCAGGCAGGCGGCGGTCAGCTGCACCCCTCCGGTGCCCCAGCCATAGGGCATGGGCATCTCGCGGCTGGCAAAGGGCACCTGGTATCCGGGGATCGCCAGCGCCTTGAGGATGGCGCGGCGGATCATCCGCTTGGTCTGTTCGTCCAGATAGGCGAAGTTGTAACCGCTCATAGCAGCCCCCGTCGGATCAGGTCGTCCTCCAGCGCGGCGGGATCGGTGAAATGATGCGCGGCCATGCCTGCGTCGCGCGCGCCGGCGACGTTGCGGGGGCTGTCGTCGATGAACAGGCACTGGTCGGGCGCCACGCCCGCCCGGTCGCACAGCGTGGCGAAGATGCGCGGATCGGGCTTCAGAACGCCCTCGATCCCCGACACGATGGTGACGCCAAAGGCTGTGGCCAGCCTAGGATGGGTCGCAAGGCCGATGGGCCAGGTCTGCGCGGACCAGTTGGTGATCGCGTGGACCGCGTGGCCCCGCGCCCGCAGGCGGTCCAGAAGCGCCCATGTCCCCTCGATCGGCTCGCGGATCGAGGCCGCGTGTCCAGCCCGATAGGCCAGAAAGGCCGCACGGTCGCGGGGATCGGCGATCGCCTCGGCCAGATCGTCGAAGCACGCGCCCCCGTCCGCGCGCTGGTTCAGCGTGACGAAATCCACGCGATCCAGGAAGGCAAGGACCGACGCGCGGTCGCCCAGCAGGGGCAGGAAGGCGGCCACCGGGTCCCACCGGACCAGCACGTTGCCGATGTCGAAGACGATCGCCTTGATCATTGCGCATCCTTTGCGTTGTCGTCCCGCAGCCGGCGCACCAGCTCCAGTTCGGCCTGGAAATCGACGTAATGGGGCAGCTTGATGTGCTCCAGGAACCCCGTCGCCTGGATAGTGTCGCAATGCGACAGCACGAATTCCTGGTCCTGCGCGGGGGCGCCGGTGAAATCCTCGCCCAGTTCCTGCCAGCGCAGGGCGCGGTCGAC
>NZ_JXYF01000168.1:0-636 GCF_000967735.1 Paracoccus sp. S4493 | reverse complement strand
CTGGCGGCCACGCGTGGCCTGGCCTGGTGGCCGCGCCTGGTGCCGGTGGCGCGGCGGGTGTCGGACGTCTGCCGCGCCATCCCGGAAATCGTCATCGCGCTGGTGCTGATCTTCATCCTGGGCGGCGGCCCGGTCCCCGCCGTCATCGCCATCGTGATCCACACCGCGGGCGCGATGGGCAAGCTGTTCTCCGAAGTGAACGAGAACGTCGACCTGAAACCGGTCGAGGGTCTGGCATCCGTCGGCGCCACGTGGTCGCAGCGCATCTGGCTGGGCGTGTTCCCGCAGGTCGCGCCGAACTATCTGTCCTATGGCCTGCTTCGGCTGGAGGTGAACATCCGCGCATCGGCCATCCTGGGCTTCGTCGGCGCGGGCGGCATCGGATACGAGCTGCGCAACGCGATGACCTTCGGTCAGGGCAAGTTCGATCAGGCGGCGGCGATCTTCCTGCTGCTGTTCATGACCATCGTGGTCGTCGACCAGATCTCGGGCCTGGCCCGCAACCGCCTGACGCACGGGGCCACGGCATGACCACGATGACGCTGCAGGACCGCACCATCCGTATCATGGACCGCAGGCGGCGCATGGCGCTGGCGGTGCCGGCGCTGATCCTGGCCTATCTGGTCTATGCCGCGA
>NZ_JXYF01000167.1:0-268 GCF_000967735.1 Paracoccus sp. S4493 | reverse complement strand
AGGCCACGCGTGGCCGCCAGAGACAGGGCGGTGCCCGCGATGCAACCCAGAAGCGTGGCGACCAGCGCGATGTTCAGCGTTTCGACCAGGGCGGGCAGGGCGCGGATCATGTGGCCGGGCAGGTTGGCCGATTTCTGCACCGCCTCGGACACGAGGGCTGCGGGGAAATCGCCCACCTGGTGCAGCCCCTGCCAGAACCCGCCGGCGTTGCGGGCGTCGGCCACGCGGAACCCCGACACCATCATCGCCACGAAGATGACGACCAGCA
>NZ_JXYF01000166.1:0-7267 GCF_000967735.1 Paracoccus sp. S4493 | reverse complement strand
TGCGCATCCTTTCGAAACCAGGCCAAGGGGGCGATCATGGCGATTTATCATTTTGACGCCTCGGTGATCTCCCGCAGCAAGGGTCGGTCCGCGACCGCCGCAAGCGCCTATCGTGCCGCCGAGCGGATCGTGGATCGTCGCACCGGTGAGGTGCACGACTACACCCGCAAGCACGGTGTCGCGCACAGCGAGATCCTCGCCCCCGAACATGCGCCTGACTGGGCGCGGGATCGCTCTGCGCTATGGAACGCGGTGGAGCAGATCGAGCGCCGCAAGGACGCGCAGGTCAGCCGCGAGGTGCGTGTGGCCCTGCCGTCCGAGCTGACGCCTGAGCAGAACCGCGATCTGGTGCGCGGGTTTGTTCAGGCGGAATTCGTCTCCCGGGGGATGGTCGCTGACATCGCCCTTCACGCTCCGGGGCGCGAGGGCGACCAGCGGAACCACCATGCACATATCATGCTGACCACCCGCGAGATCGGCCCCGAGGGGTTCGGGGCCAAGAACCGCGACTGGAACGCCAAGGAGCTGCTGGTGGACTGGCGGTCATCCTGGGCCGAGCACGTCAACCAGACGCTGGAGCGCTGCAACGTCCATGAGCGGGTCGATCACCGCACCCTGGAGGCGCAGCGCGCGGAGGCGCTTGAGCGGGCTCACGCGGCCGAGCGCCGTGGCGACGAGCGAACCCACGTCGCGGAGATGGCGCGGGCGGTGGAGCTGGACCGCCCGCCCCTGCCTGATGTGGGTGCGCGGGGCTGGAGCATGATGCGGCGCGGGATCGCCACGCCGGCCTCCGATCGCTGGCAGAAGGTGCGCGAGATTGGCCTTCAGGTCCGCGAGGTTGCCCGTGAGTTCCGGACGCAGGCCCGCGACTGGCTGGAGCGGACCCTGGACCGGGTGCAGGAGCGCGCGGCGTCGCTTGGCCTCACCCGCGCCCCGGAGACGGCGCTGGAGCGACTTCAGGCCGCCCGTGCATCGCGTGGGGCCGTGGATACCCCGCAAACCGCCCTTGAGCGTCTACAGGCCGCGCGGGCGGGGCGTGGCGAGGATCACGGCGAGGAGGTCGCGCGCAACGTCGATCGCGCAGGGCATGCCCTCACCCAGCAGGACCGGGAGCGGGAGCGCGTGCTGGAGCAGGAGCGGGTCTTGGAACTCCAGCGGATCGCTGAGCGCAAAGGGCCAGAGCACAGTCTGTGAAAAGGCGCATGTCCGCATGACGAGCCTTTAAGCAACCTTGATTTACAGGTGCTGACAGTGCAGCGAGCTCTGCCAGCGTGTTCAGATTGGATTTCATAGATGAGCAATATTATTTCACGCCCCTTCATGCCTGCGGATCGTCCTGCTTGCCTTTCAATCTTTGACAGCAACGTTCCGTTCTTTTTTGCGTCTGAGGAGCGTGAGGAGTTTAACGATCATCTGAAAAATTATAACGTAATTTCTGCGCCTTACATCATTCTTGTACGGGATTATGCCGTGGTCGCCTGTGGAGGGCTAACGATAGATATCACGCGCCAGAGGGCATCCCTGTCATGGGGTATGGTTGATGGGGCATCACATGGGCAAGGGTTGGGAAGCATACTAACACAAGCCAGACTCACGCTGGCACGGTCGATACCTGGTCTTGCCGAAATCAAGCTATCTACCAGCCAACACACCCAGGGCTTCTATGAAGGGTTTGGTTTTGCATGCTCCACTATCACGCCAAACGGGTTCCGCACTGGACTAGATCGTTGGGACATGACGCTGAAGCTTTGAAGCTGTCATAATAAACGGCGGCTTGGTCCCAAATAGCGGACTCCAGGTTAACAATGCAGGTGGGTAAGTTTTAGATGATCGTCACCCGCACAAGCGGGTCGCCTTCGCATGACGATTTGTACCCTCCAATTCTATAGGAGTGATCTGCCGCACGTCACCGCTTATCTTTTTTCTAGGTCGTGAAAGGCCTGAAGTGAAGGTGCAATTGCACCGCAAACCTAAGGAGAATTTCGATGTCCAACGCATTTGGCAAGCAGCTCACCCGCACCCCGAAGCCGGCGACAGCTACGCGTTTTAATCAGTCGCCCAGCAACTGTGCGAGCTGCACCAACTCTGGCGCATCCCCGATCGGCTAATCGGCGCAGCCGAAACGGCCCCGCCCGATTGGAGCGGGGCCGTCTGTCTCGGTGCTGTCTGCGGGCGGCCCAGCAGATTTAGCCACAGGGGAGAACGGAGACGATGACCCTCTACAGCATTGCCCCCTTCGCGCTAACCGACATGCCGGATGACGGCGTCGCGATTCATGCGCCGAACGGGCTCTTCACGATCGAGGACCGCGGGGCGGCCGATGCGCTGCGCGCGCTCTCGCTGCACAGCCAAATAGACCATGAGACTCTCGTGGAGACCCTCGGCGGCTGTAGCGACGCTCCGGCATTAGAGAATTTTTTGAAGCAGGGGCTTGGCCTGATCCACGAGGTACGCCCGGCGGCTTGCGCCGTGCACTTGGCCGGCGACCCTGAGGATATTGAGCCGCTGCGCTCCATGTTTCTGTCCGAGACGCTCGCCAGTCCCAGCGAGGAGAGGGAGCCGGGCCTCCTGCGGATCGAGGCGATCAACCGGCCGAACCTTTCCGACTCACTTGCCGCGGCCCGCGCGGCGCTTCGCCCGGGACAGATCCTTGTCACCCTCTTTCCTTTCGGCCCTGAGACGGTCGTTACGCCGCCGTGGCGTCCGGGCCTCGGTATTGCCTGCCCTTGCTGCTGCATGGATTTCCTCGAAGAGGCGCGCTTCCAAGGTGGCCGGCGGGGCGAACTCTCCCTCGGTGACGCCTTGGCGGCGCTTCAGGCGGAGGGCTGTGATGGGCGGCCCTTCCGGCGGCTGGCATCGCGCGACCTCGCCTATGCTGGACGAATTGCCGCGGCGCGCTCCGAAACCGTTCTTGGCATCCGGCGCGGTTGGGACGACTGGGACGACGTGCGCAGCCTGCTGAGGATCTCGCACGGGATGCCGAATATCACTCGCGCCCGCGTGCCTCTTTCGCCTGCCTGCGACTGTCTGCACCACGCTCCCGGGAATTGACCGACGAAAGGCTGACCCATGCAGACTCTTGCCCTGTCTCGCGCAAGCGACACGATAGACCCCAGCACTTGGCATCAGCTCCGTGCTCTGCACGCCGCAGGCAACAATGTCACCCCTGAGTTCGGCGCTGTTAGCCCGAACTACACTGGCCTAACCAATACTGATCTCGCGCGGATGGAAGCAGCTGAGTATCCCTTCTCTGGGACGGTGCAATCTGTCATGTCGGAGACGTTTCACGATCGTGCCGCTTCCGCCAAGCATTTCGATCCCGCCCGGCCGGTGTCAGTGACACTATTCATGGATTTGTTGGCACGTAGCTTCGGCAATGCCGGGTTGGGCAGTAGGCGCCGGCCCTATCCTAGCGGCGGAGCGCTATATTCCTGCCAGGTCTGTCTCTGGGCGCGCAACGTCGAGGGTCTGGCCCCTGGTAGCTACCACTACCTGCCGCACAGCCGTCGGCTTGAGCGACTAGAGGCGGCGGCGCCGGAGAGCGTCCTCAACGCGCTCGGCATCGCGACGGATAATACGGCACTCCCACGCATGGCGGATTGTGCCTTCGCACTGCTTTATTGCGCGCTCATGCAGGTGCCAGTGGCAAAATACGGCGTGCGCGGCTACCGGCTGGCGCTGCTCGAGGCCGGCTCTATGTACCAGCAGATGGGCCAGGAGATGCAAAACGCGGGTCTTGCAGGACGTGTTTGGGGCGGTTTCGAGGATGACCGCCTCGCCATGGCGTTGGGGGTGGATCCGCGCGTCGCATGGCCCCTAGTGGTGCAATTCGGAGGCCACGCATGATCCTGCAATCGGACATCTCCCGCCGCGTCATCGACCTTTCCCCCCGCCTCGGAGCCCCTTCGCTAGCGCGCTGCCTTGTTGGCTCCGGCAGGGTCAGTTGTGCAACTGGGCGCGCCCGTTCGGTTCACACCCGCGCACTTGGTGAGGCCTGCGAACGCAGCTTCTCCTTCTCTCCGCCATGCATCGTGGGCAGGCGACGGTTAGATACACTTCCGGAAGACCTACGCGACTGGTTCGAGGTTCTCCTTGAGGGCGCCGGGCCGGACACCTGCTTCGACATGGTTACGGTGGAAGACATCTCAGGCGAGCGCCGCTGCCAGATGCCTGCGCTTCTCGCGACGCTAGCCGCCCACTGCGACGATGCCGCCCTGCCGTACCGCGACAGCTCCGGGACAGCGGTGCACGTCAGTCGCCCGCGGGCGCTGTATGCGGCCGTCCTCGAGTTTGCCGAGCGCCAGTCGCTCACCGCCTTCTGGTACTTTGGCCACGGCCACCGCCACTGGCGGTTGCATGATGGCCTGCTAGGCCTCAATGACGAGACCCGCGCGACTTTCGCCGTTCTGGAAACCTGGGGCGAGGTAGAGCTGGCAGAAATCTCGCTTTTCAGTGACGTTTCGGTGATCCTCGCAGTACTGCGAGGCCGGCGTGCTCCGGTCCGCTTCGGTGCAGGCGGCGCGGGCGCAGGCACCCAGTCCCAAGCTATCGCCAAGGCGGTACAAGAACTTTATCAAGCGGTGGTCCTGACCGAACAGCTTTCTTGTGAGCGCGCGGGGCAGTCCACGGGTGCTGAAGAGGATCCGCAGGGAGGGTATACTAGCGGTGAGGATGCGCTAACTACCGGTTACATGACCTTCAACACCGAGCAAGGCGCTGCCGAGGTCTGTGACGCCATGGCTGCTGCGCGACCTCTGGTCCGTCCAGCGGAGCTCTGCGCACGGCCCCTGCTGCACCATACAGACGTGCTGCGCACCGATGCTTCTGGCCCAGCCTTACACTTATCGGTACTGCACGGAGTTGAGGCCTTTCCAGGCATGATCCTCGTAGGAAGCCCGGCAGAGGCTCTGGCAGCTGTTCGCTACGGCTTGCCCGAACCAATCCGATCCGGGAGTGTTCCATTCGCATGACAGGTGGTACGCGACCTCGTTCCCTCATCGTCGAGGCAATGCGCGCCCTCCCGGCCCCGGTCTGGCGGCTGTTTGCGCTCTCGAGCCTGCTCTTCGTGCTGCTTGTGGCGCTGCGGTTGCTGCCGGCGGTTGTGCTTGCCGTACTTACTTCCCAGTTGCTAACCGGAGCAGAGACTTGGCCACTTACCGCCGCGCTCTATGCTGGGCTATTTTTTGCAAGGCGCATCCTCGAAGAGGCCCGCTTCGCCAGCTATGTCGTCTTTGAGCAGATGGTGCAGAAGGCGCTGTCGTTAAAGGTGCTGGACCTCTTCTACCGCATCCGCTTCGCTGACGCTTCCGCACGCAATGCCAGTGAGTTGGGGATCATCGTAGATAGGGGCCTCGGTGGCATCCGGGCAGTGATGTTCAACGGCCTGTTTTCCATCGCACCGCTAATCCTCGAAGCAATAGTGGTAACGGTGATCCTGGGAGTGCGCCTCTCTTGGGGAATCGGCGGGTTGGTGCTGGCTCTGCTCGCAGTCTTCCTGCTGGTGACCTACCGCATCTCCGGCGAGGTTCAGCGCCGCCAACAGACTTGGTTTGCCACCGCTACACGAAATTACGGTATCCTCACCGAAAGCCTGCGCAGCTTTGAAGCAATTCGCGCCTTCCGCGCCCAAGGATGGGTGCAGGACCGTTACGCCGAGGCGGCCGATACCTTTGTCGCTCAAGTGCGCCGCTCGATCTGGCCCAATCTTTGGCTTGGCCTCTGGCAGGGACTTTTGCTCTTCGCCCTTATGGGGGTAACGAGCCTTGTGATTCTCGCCCAAGGAACTGGACCAGGTGCGGTCGAAAGCCTAGTGCTAGTCAACGGGCTGCTTCTTCAGATATCCACGCCGCTGCTGCAGTTCTCTGCCGCCTACAGGGCCTTCATGCAGGGTCTTTCTGGGGCAGGGCAATTGCTCGAAGTGATGAATCTACCCATTTCAGACGCGAAGGTCGCCCACGTGTTCCACGACACACCAGTACTGCGTATTAAGAAACTGCCGCTGAAGGCGGGAGAGCGGGTGCTGCTGGAAATTGAGGATGCCGAGATTCCCATGCGCGGTCTCACCGCTCTGATGGGAGGCTCCGGTACCGGAAAATCGCTGCTCGCCAAAACCCTTGCAGGCTTGCGTGAGCACGAGGGGCTCATCCTCAGCCCGATACCAAGCGCGGATATATATCTGGTGAATCAATCTGTCGAGATGTTCGACATGCCACTGGCTCAGAACGTGGCACTCGCCGCTGAGGTGGATACTAATAGGCTGCGGCACAGCCTGTTGCGCGCCGGCTTCACAAAGGCAGAAATCACGAATTTAAGTGATCGCCCCCTCGGGGAGAGCGGGCGCAGCATCTCGGGCGGGCAGCGCAAGCGCATCGGTTTTGCGCGGCTGCTCTACCACAACGCACGCTTCATCATTGTCGACGAGCCCACCTCCGAGCTTGACCGTGACACCGCTCAGACTGTTATTGCTACGCTGCGGGACATCGCACATAGTGTGCCGGTTCTAGTCATTACCCATGACAAGACCCTGCGTGCCGCTGCCGACCAAGCCTTTCGCATCTGCGACGGAACGCTAGTGTCGGAAACGGAATCCGCTTCGGGAGAGCGCTATGCAATCCGTGCTGTTCCGGGGGAGTAGCGAAGCGCCTTTTAAGGGCCCGATGTTCCGCCTACGCAAGCGCGCCTTCTCCGAGCGCCGACAGTGGCGCGTATGCTGCCGCGGAGATTATGAGACCGACCGGTTCGATGCCCTTAACCCGCTCTACCTATGCGTTGTTGATCGCAGTACGCTCATCGGCTCGCTGCGGATCCTGCCGACCACCGGACCCTATATGTTGCGTGATGTTTTCCCGCAGCTCTTGGGCGGAGCAACGGCGCCGAGCGATCCATGCATCATGGAGATTTCCCGCCTCTGCGTAGACCGCGAGGGTGCGCGCCATCTTGGACCATCGGGAAGACGCGAGGTGACACAGATTCTACTGTCAAGCCTGTTCCGAGCGATGTGGGGACAAGGGATACACACGCTACTTGGGGTCTACGACCTGCAGGTGGGGCGCGTTCTCTCACGGGTCGGCTGCCGCCCCAAAGCCATCGGACCGATTTGCACCATGGACCGCGGGCTGCGCACCGTTGCGGGGCAATTCACGGTGGATGAAGACGCCATCATGCGCCTCGAATCATGTTTGGAGACGGGAACTCCTAGGGTCAGGATTCATAACCAATAGATGACGAGAGCCGCCAGCGCGATGGCGGAGAGGAACACCTTCGGGCA
>NZ_JXYF01000165.1:0-877 GCF_000967735.1 Paracoccus sp. S4493 | reverse complement strand
CTGGATCGCCTGCGTCAGCATCAGTCCGATGCCGCCCCCGGTGATCGCGCCGATGATCGTCGCGCTGCGGGTGTTGCTTTCCAGAAAGTACAGCATCTGCGACAGCAGGACCGGCATCACCTGGGGGATGACGCCGAAGCGGTAGCGTTGCAGCGCGCCCGCGCCGGTCGAGCGGATGCCCTCGATCGGCTTGGCGTCCACGTTCTCCAGCGCCTCGGAGAACAGCTTGCCGAAGCTGCCGGTATCGGTCAGCAGGATCGCCAGCGCCCCGGTCAGCGGCCCCGGACCGAAGGCCCGCGACAGGATGATCGTGAAGATCAGCGCGTCCACGCCGCGCACGAAATCGAACACGCGCCGCACCGCGAACCGCAGCGCCCGCGACGGGGCAAAGTTCTGCGCCGCCAGGAACGCCAGCGGCAGCGCCACGAAGGCCGCGCCGAAGGTGCCCAGGAACGCCATCAGGATCGTCTCGAACAGGGCCCAGGCCACGGCGCCGTGCTGCCAGATGTCGTTCGTCCAGAATTCCGACAGGGCCAGCGACAGGTTGGACCGCGCCGGGTCGATCCGGTCGCCCCACAGGACCGCCGCCGCGACCTGTTCCGCGGACAGGCCTGCCAGCGGGCTGGACAGGTCGAAGAAGAACATCTCCCACCCCCAGAAATAGCGCAGGGTTTCCGTGCGGGCGCGGGTGGCGGTGACGCGGCCCTGATCGGTGGTGATGGTTACGCGGGCGGGGCTGGCGTTGATGAACGCGGGCACCTGCCCGTCGGGCGTGTCCAGCGTCACGCCGTCGCCGACGGTCAGCGTGACGGGGCCGTAATCGGGAATGTCATAGGTGGTGCGCGGCCCGTCATAGGTGACGACATGGCCCGCGCCC
>NZ_JXYF01000164.1:0-8374 GCF_000967735.1 Paracoccus sp. S4493 | reverse complement strand
CTGAAGAACCCGGCGATCTGCGAGAACACGTTTTCCGGGCCGAGGATCAGGAACAGCGCCGCCACCGGCACCAGCCACAGCCCCAGAAACACCGCCGATATGCACGCCGCCCACCCGGCGCTGACACGGGTATGGTCGGGCGTGCCCTCACCCAGCAGGGTGTCGGCATCGGCCACCTGGGTGCCGCCCATCTTGCTGTGCCCGCCCCCGCCTTGGAACGCTGCCAGACCCGCACGGGCGCCGACGAAGCCCACCAGCGCTGCCGTGAGGATGATGACTGGAAACGGCACGCCAAAGGCGAAGATCGCTAAGAACGAGGCCGCGGCGATGCCGATCATCGTGCGGTTCTTTAGCGCGCGCGACCCGATGCGGATCACCGCCTGCACCACGATGGCCAGCACCGCGGCCTTGAGGCCGAAGAACAGCCCCTCCAGCACGCCGGTATTGCCCCAGATCGCATAGATCCAGGACAGGCTCATGATCGCCACGACGCCGGGCAGCACGAACAGCAACCCCGCGATGATGCCGCCAAGCGTCCGGTGCATCAGCCAGCCGATATAGACGGCCAGCTGCATGGCCTCGGGGCCGGGCAGCAGCATGCAATAGTTCAGGGCGTGCAGGAACCGCCGTTCGCCCAGCCATTTCTGTTCCTCGACCAAGATGCGGTGCATCAGCGCGATCTGGCCCGCAGGGCCGCCAAAGCTCAGCAGGCCGATCCGCGCCCAGATGCGCGCGGCCTGGGCCAGGGTTGGATAGGGGCGGGTCTGCATTATTCTGCCCTCGGCTTGTTCATGGGCCAGTTATGGGTCTCGCCGGTCGCGTCACGCGCCCACCGATAGAGCGCGTCATAGACCAGCATCCCCGCCTCCAGCTGTTCCAGATCGTCGGCATACATACGCGACAGGCCAAGGGAGACGGCCAGCAGCCCCGCTGCTTCGGGGGCCAGGTCCAGCCGTGCCGTATCGGCAGCCCGAACGATCACGGCCAATCGGTCCAGCGCCGGAACGGACAGGCCCAGCTCAGCCAGCATCACGTCGAAACTGCACAGATCGCCCCTATGGCTGAAGAAGACGTCCTCGATGTCGAAGGGCGCGGCCTCATGGCGCTCGGCGACACCCGAGACTTCAGCCGGGGCCACAAACAGGATCACTGCGCGGGGATCGACAAAGCGGCGGATCAGCCAGGGGCAGGCAATGCGGTCGATTTTGGGTCGTGCGCGGGTGACCCAGACCGTGCGGCCCTGCCCGTCGCGCGGCGGCAAATGATCTGTCTGGATCAGCGGCAGACCCGCCTCTCGCCACGCGACAAAACCACCCTCCAGGTATTCGGCCGGGCGGCCTTCGGCGCGCAGCCATGCGGCAGCGCCCTGACTGCGGCGATGCCCCGCTTGGCACAGCACGAGGACAGGACCAGTCGGCAGCGGCGGAAGGTTAGCCAAGGCACGGTCGTCGGCACGGATGGCCCCCGGCACCAGGCTCGGATCGGCGGCAAAGTCGGTATCGGACCGAACATCCAGAATGACCGGGGCGCGGGGCGTACCAATGATCCGGGCAAGCTTGTCGACGGAAATCGCATTGGGCGCAGGCATGGGCGTTCCTCCCGTGAAGGTTTCAGTGGAACGCGAACTTCAGCTGACGCCTCGTGGGGCGGTCGCAGGCCCCATGCGCAAGGAAATAGAATGTGATCGCGAGGAAGGTCAAGACAGCAGATCGATGTTGTACCATGCGGTGCGGTGCAGCCTTTGGGCGGTGGCACGTCCCTGCCGGTTTTCACGATGGTTACATATGAATAGTGCCGCAGGAAGAATGAGGCAGCCATTCGCGTCGATCACGAATGGCTGCCCGACGCTCAGTAGGTTTCGACGACGGCGCTGTAATCGCCGCGCACATTGATGGTCATGGTGATCGGTGTGCTGTCGCGGTTTCGCCAGAACCAGCCGTGATCACCGGCGAAGGGCGCCTCGATGCTGCCCTCGCCGTCGGTCGCGCCAGCGCCGCGCTCATAGTCGATGGACTCGCCACCGTTATGGGCATGGAGATCAAAGTTGACCCGGCCGCCTTCAGCGGTCCATGCGTATTCAGCCACGTCTCCAGCCGTCATTGTCAGCTTGATCTCGGCCGTGTCGCCCGGCTCCAGCGTGAAGGTCACGGTGTCCGTCCAGGTGTCCTGCGCCTCTTGCGCATGGGCCGTGCCGACGAACAGACCCATGACACTGTCCAGAACGCTCGACGTCTGGTCCTGAGAGGGCTGCTGGGTGGCACGCTGCTCGTCCAGCAGACGATCCGCTTCGGCTTCGGCAGCAAGCTGGACCTTGATTTCGCCCATCTCGGTCAGGCCGATGACCCGGCCGATCCCGGTGGGGTCGATAGCGTATTCAGCAGGAAGATAGACGGTGACCGCGATCACCGCCGCACCGATGCTGGCCAGGATCGTGGAGCGGCGCAGTTGCGCCTTGATGGGCAGCTCGTCGATGTTGGGTTTAGGTGCATTGTGCATGGGAATATCCAATCTATGCAGAGGTGGAAGCGATGTAGCCGGCGACCTGATTGAAGGTCAGCCAGATGCCCAGGACCATCATCACCACGTTGGCGATGGTGGCCTGGCGCAGGAAGTTGGGGCTGCGACGCCAGTAGCCCATGACGATCAGGATCACGGCCAAGGCCAGCAGTTGGCCGACCTCGACGCCAACGTTGAAGGCCAGCAGGTTGGCCAGAAGCCCATCCTGCGGGATGTCATAGTCGAGGATCTTCGTGGCCAGGCCCGTGCCGTGGAACAGGCCGAAGATCAGCGTGGCGACCTTGGTATTAGGCTGGAACCCGAACCATTTCTGGTAGGCGCCAAGGTTGTCCAGCGCCTTGTAGACCACGGACAGGCCGATGATCGCGTCGATGATGTAGGCGTTGATGCCCCAGCCATACCAGACTCCAAGAAGCATGGTGACCGAATGGCCGATGGCGAACAGGCTGACATAGATGCCGACATCCTTCATCCGGTAGAGGAAGAACACCACGCCCAGCAGGAACAGGATGTGGTCGTAGCCGGTCACCATGTGCTTGGCGCCAAGGTAGATGAAGGGGATGATCTGCACCCCCCAGATTTCCTGGATATAACCTGCGTCACCGGCGGTGACGTTATGGGCAAGAGCTTGGGCGGCCGTCAGCAGGACTGCCGCCAGCAGGATCAGGGTCAGCGCGACCGGTTGGCGTGGTGCCAAGGCGCGCAGGACCCCCAAGGTCGAGGTCATGGAAAAGTCTCCGGTAAGGGTCTGTCTGTTCGGATACGCCGCGCGGTGGCGGCATCGATCAGGCCCGCGGAGGTCGCTCGATCAGATAGACCCGCTGCGGTCCGTCCCATGACGCCCGCAGCCGGAACGTATCGCGCCAAGCCACCCTTGGGTGCGCACCGGCGCCGGGGACAAGCATGGCCTGGCTGTGATCATGGTCGGCCACGTCATGGCTGTGACCGTGCAGCGCCCAGAAAAGATCCTCTTCGAACCCGTGCGAGTGGCCGTGATCAGCGATCATGTCGGTATGCTCGGCCACCACTTCGAAGATGTAAGGGACATGGCTGGCGCTTGGCGCAAGGGACCAGATGACAAGCGACAGACAGACGAGTGCTGAAAGCACGCTATGCATCAATGTCCGAACCTGTTTCACCGGCCTGCCCGTCATTTCGCGGCGCGCTGATCACACCGTCTTGTTCTATCCCCCAGGGGGGGATAGCCTGACTGTATGTCACACCCGCACGTTCACGCAACCCACCCCGCCCTCGTCGCCCGGCTGAAACGTGCCGAAGGTCATCTGCGCCATGTCATCGGCATGATCGAGGGACAGCAGCCCTGCCTCGACATCGCCCGCCAGCTGGCGGCGGTGGAAAGTGCTGTGACCTCTGCCAAGCGGGCGCTCATCCACGATCATATCGACCACTGCCTGGTCCACGACGCGGCGGAGACACTGGACGAGATGAAGGCGATCACCAAGCTGCTGTAAGGACACTCCATGCTGGCCATCCTGCGCGACCGCACCTATCGTCATCTGCTCGCGGCGCAGGTGATCGCGCTGCTGGGCACCGGGCTAATGACCGTGGCCCTGGGCCTTCTGGCCTACGATCTAGCCGGGGCGGATGCGGGGGCGGTGCTGGGCACCGCGCTGGCGATCAAGATGATTGCTTATGTCGGCGTCGCGCCGGTGGCGCAGGCATTCACGGATCGCCTGCCGCGCCGGTCGGTGCTTGTCGCGCTGGACCTGGTCCGGGGGGCCATTGCGCTGTGCCTGCCCTTCGTGACCGAGATCTGGCAGATCTACCTGCTGATCTTCCTGCTGCAGGCCGCGTCAGCCGCATTCACCCCGACATTCCAGGCGACCATTCCAGACATCCTGCCCAAGGAGGAGGATTATACCCGCGCCCTGTCGCTCTCGCGCCTTGCCTACGATTTGGAAAGCCTCGTCTCGCCCATGCTGGCGGCGGCGCTTCTGAGCGTCATCAGCTTTCACAGCCTGTTTGCAGGGACGGTCGTTGGGTTTTTCGCCTCGGCTGCGCTGGTCCTCAGCGTCCGTCTGCCCCCACCGCAGCCAGCGGCAAGGCGCGGGGTCTGGGACCGGACCACGCGCGGCATCCGCCTCTATCTGGCGACCCCGCGTCTGCGCGGATTGCTGGCGATCAGTCTGGCCGTCGCTGCGGCCGGATCGATGGTGATCGTGAACACGGTCGTGCTGGTCAAGGCAGGGTTCGGTCTGTCGGAGCCAAAGGTGGCACTGGCGCTGGCCGCGTTCGGTGCGGGATCGATGATCGCCGCCCTGACCCTGCCGCGCCTACTGGACCAGCTGTCGGACAGGCCGGTGATGATCGCTGGTGCTGCCGTCCTTATCGTCGGAACGGCTGCCGGGATCGCCGTGGGCAGTTATGGCGCGCTGCTTGCCCTATGGCTGATCCTGGGCTTCGGTTATTCTGTCGCGCAGACGCCAGCGGGCCGTTTGCTGCGCCGCTCAGCTCATCCGGAAGATCGTCCTGCGATTTTTGCCGCTCAGTTCGCGCTGTCTCATGCCTGCTGGCTGATCTGCTATCCCCTGGCCGGATACCTGGGCGCCCGCGCGGGCATGACAGCCGCGTTTGCTTCCATGGCGATCATCGGGCTCATCGGGCTGGCCTTGGCATGGCGTCTATGGCCTGCGGGTGATCCGACGGATGTCGCGCATGATCATTCGGACCTGCCCACGGATCATCCGCATCTGCGTGAGCATGGAGGAATGGGGCGGCATCACCACCCCTTGGTGATCGACGATCTGCACAGGCGTTGGCCTGTGGGTCTGTGAAGTCGACGCAGTAAGAGCGCCATGAGTTAAGCATCGTAGCACGGTCACGTTGAAGCGCATGGCGAATGCCGGGGCTACCGGCCAGCAAGATCAGGGGGGTCGCCCATAGCTGCGGATCATATTGGCAAAGACCCGGGCCTCTGGAAGGCCCCGCTCTTTAGAGGTTTTCAGACTTCATGCAACACTGCAGGTGAATAACGCTTCAGCCGAAGGGCATTTCCAAGGACAAAGACGGACGACAGCGCCATGGCCCCGGCCGCAAAGACTGGTGACAGGAGGATACCAAAGCTCGGCCACAACACACCCGCCGCTACCGGAATCAGGGCAGCGTTGTAGGCGAAAGCCCAGAACAGGTTCTGCCGAATATTACGCATAGTGGCCTTGGACAGCGCGATCGCGTCCGACACCGCGGTCAGACGGCCGGTCATCAGCACCACATCGGCCGCCTCGATCGCGATATCGGTGCCCGTGCCGACGGCAATTCCGACATCGGCTTCGGCCAAGGCCGGCGCGTCGTTGATACCGTCGCCAACATAAGCGACGGAGCCTAGTGCCTGAAGACGCTTGACTGCCGCCACCTTTCCGTCGGGCAGCACCTCGGCCACGACCTCGTCGATACCCAGCTGGCGCGCGATGGCCTGCGCGGTGCGGGCGTTGTCGCCGGTGATCATGGCGACCTTCAGGCCCAAGGCATGCAGGGCGCGGATGGCCTGCGGCGTCGTCTCCTTGATCGGATCAGCCACAGCCAGGACCGCGGCCAGACGGCCATCAATGGCTGCGTAAAGCGGGGACTTTCCCTGATCGGCCAGCCGCGCCGCAATCTCGGCAAAGGGTGCTACGTCCAGACCCAGTTTGCTCATGAAGCGGTCAGCGCCGATCTCGACCTTTTCAGTTCCTGCCTTCGCCTGGACGCCAAAACCGGTCAGCGACGTGAACCCCGTCACATCGGGCAGTGTAAGGCCCTCTTCCGTAGCCGCCGTAACAATGGCGCGCGCAATCGGGTGTTCGGACTTCGCCTCCACGGCGGCAACAGCTGCCAGCACGGGAGAGCGGTCAAATCCAGGGGCGAGGTTTAGGTCGGTCAGCCGGGGGCGCCCTTCGGTCAACGTTCCGGTCTTGTCAAAGGCCACGACGCGAACGTCCTGAAGGGCCTGCAACGCCTCTCCCTTCCGGAACAGGATGCCAAGCTCTGCGCCGCGCCCGCTGCCCACCATGATCGACATCGGCACCGCCAGGCCCATCGCGCAGGGGCAGGCGATGATCAGCACCGACACGGCATTTACGAGTCCAAAGGTCAGTGCAGGTTCAGGGCCGAAGATCAGCCAGACGGCAAAGGTCAGCGTCGCCAGAACCATCACCGCTGGCACGAACCACATCGTCACCCGGTCCACTAGAGCCTGGATTGGCAGCTTGCCGCCCTGAGCGGCCTCGACCATGCGGATGATCTGGGCCAGCATGGTGGCGTCGCCGACAGCAGTGGCGCGAAAGGTGAAGGCCCCGGTCTGGTTGACGGTGCCGCCGGTGACAGCGTGGCCGATGGTCTTTTCCACCGGCAGGGGCTCGCCTGAAATCATGCTCTCATCGATCCAGCTGGTGCCATCGATCACGTCGCCATCGACCGGCACCCGCTCGCCTGGACGGACCTCGATGAGGTCCCCCGGCCGCACGTCGGCAATCGGCACTTCAATTGCCGTCTCCACACGGACCACGCGGGCCGTCTTGGCCTGCAGACCGACAAGCCGCTTGATCGCCTCGGAGGTCCGGCCCTTGGCGCGGGCCTCAAGATACCGACCCAGCAGGATCAGGGTGACGATGACCGCCGCCGCCTCGTAATAGACATTCACGGTGCCCGCGGGCAGCAGGGCGGGAGCGAAGGTGGCAACCAGCGAGTAGCCATAGGCGGCCGATGTGCCGACCGCGACCAGGCTGTTCATGTCCGGTGCCAGCCGGGCCAGCGCGGGAAATCCTTTGGTGTAGAACCGCCGCCCGGGGCCGAGCAGCACCGCCGTGGTCAGGGCGAACTGCAGATACCAGCTGTTCTGCATGCCGATGGTGTTCATCACCGCCATATGCACCCACGTGAACAGGTGCGAGCCCATCTCAAGCAGGAAGACGGGCAACGTCAGCGCAGCGGCTATCCACAGGTTGCGCTTCAAGGCCGCTTCCTCAGCAGCCTTCCGATCCGTAGCCGCATCAGAAACTGCCGAGGCCGAGACACCGATCCGCGCCTCATAGCCGACACCGTCAATTGCGCTGATCAGATCTGCGGGATCAGCTAAACCAGTGACAAGTGCTCGTTCGGTGGCTAGGTTGACCGTGGCCCCTGTCACGCCCGGCACGGATTTCAGGGCGCGTTCCACCCGGGAGACACAGGACGCACAGGTCATCCCCTCGATAGCCAGATCGATTGCGGGGGAGCGGACGTCGTAGCCGACAGTCTCGACCGCCTTGACCAGCGCCGCACGATCCAGATCCAAACCAGTGATCTCGGCCCGCTCTGTGGCGAGGTTGACCGACGCCGTCTCGACTCGCGGCACCGCTTTCAGCGCCCTTTCCACTCGTCCCACACATGACGCGCAGGTCATCCCCTCGATATTAAGGACGACTTTCGATTGCAGGTCAGGCTGCATATTCTTGACGCTGACGTTCATGACGGATCACTCTCTGAAGCTTGCTCCGTTGACCCAAATAGGCGTTCCCATCATGGGAGGGTCAAGCGTCAAAGCTAAAAAATAATAACACGCTCCTGTATTGACCTTACCAACGTTGGAATCCCTAATTCAAATCCCGTGAGATTAGTGCTCAAGGAGGTTCCCATGCAGTTCCACATTGAAACCATGACTTGCGGCGGTTGTGCGCGCGGCGTCACAAAAGCCATCCACTCCGTTGATCCGTCCGCAGATGTGAAAGCCGATCCCGCAACGCACACAGTCAGGGTCACCTCGACTGCTCCGCGCGAGCAGCTCGTCGCCGTACTGACGGATGCCGGCTTCGCACCGGCATAAGGGGCTAAATGCCGAAGGCCCTTTCGGAAGGAAGGGCCGTAAGCGTCCGGTCTAACC
>NZ_JXYF01000163.1:0-663 GCF_000967735.1 Paracoccus sp. S4493 | reverse complement strand
CAGGCCCCACAGCCGGCGCGGAATGTTCAGCCGCCACAGCAGGCCTTCGGCCTGCGCACGCGCTGTCGCGGCGGGCACCCCAAGCGCGCGCAGCGGTTCGGCCACCACGTCCACCGCAGGCACCCGCGGCAGCACGCGCAGAAACTGGCTGACATGGCCCAAGGTGCCCCGCCGCAGTGCGGTCACGGTGCGGGGCGCGGCGCCTACCAGTTCCGTGCCGGCGATGCGGATGCTGCCGCCGCCCGGCAGATAGTTTCCCTGGATCATCCGCATCAGCGTGGATTTGCCCGCCCCGGACTGGCCCACCAGCCCCACGCATTCGCCGGGATCCACGTGCAGCGCGGCCCCGGCCATGACCGGGATGACCGTGCCGCCCTGATTGTGCAGGGTGAAGGACTTGGAAAGGTTTTCGACCTGGATCATCGTCACACCTGCAGGACGGAGGAGACAAGAAGCTGGGTATAGCCGTGCTGCGGATCGTCCAGCACCTGGTCCGTCAGGCCCTGTTCGACCACCCGGCCCGATTTCATCACCATCAGGCGGTCGGCCAGCAGGCGCACCACGGCCAGGTCATGCGTGACGATGACGACCGACAGGCCCATGTCGCGCACCAGCCCGCGCAGCAGGTCCAGAAGCCGTGCCTGGACGCTGACATCCAGCCCG
>NZ_JXYF01000162.1:0-218 GCF_000967735.1 Paracoccus sp. S4493 | reverse complement strand
GCCGAGGCCAAGGCCCGCGGCGCCGCGATCCTGGGCATCTTTCACGACGCCGAGGCGCGCGACGCGGTCTGCGACCGGTTGGTGGACGTGACCGGATTCACGCCGGGACGCGCGGCATGATCGCGGCGGTCGTCGGACCATCCGGCGCGGGCAAGGACACACTGATCGCCGCGGCTTGCGCCGCGCGGCCCGATCTGCGCCTGGCGCGGCGGGTGATC
>NZ_JXYF01000161.1:0-445 GCF_000967735.1 Paracoccus sp. S4493 | reverse complement strand
CCCCGGCCAGCCGTTCCAGAGCGACAAGGACGGCGCCGGGCGCGGGCTGGGCCTGTTCCTAACGGGCAATGTCATGCGCCGCCTGAACGGAGAGATGCGCCTTGCCAACCTGCGGCACGGGGCGCAGGTGACCCTGCTGCTGCCAACATTGGAGACCGCCGCATGACCCGCCGCCTGCTGATCGTCGAGGATGATGCCGCGCTGGCCGCGACGCTGACGGAAAGCTTTGCCCGCCGCGGCTATGACGTCCGCCATGCGTCATCGACCGACGAGGGGATCGCGCTGGCGCAGCAGAGCCCCCCGGACCTGGCGCTGGTCGATCTGAAGCTGCCCGGGCGCAGCGGGCTGGAATGCGTGCAGGCGCTGGCCGGCATGGACCCCGCGCCCCGCATCGTCGTGCTGACCGGGTTCGCCAGCATCGCCACCGCGGTCGAGGCCATTAAGC
>NZ_JXYF01000160.1:0-1008 GCF_000967735.1 Paracoccus sp. S4493 | reverse complement strand
CCGTCATCCTCGATGACCAAGGCCAGCTGTTCGGTCCCCCCCGGCGACAGAGAGATGCGGATGTTGCGGCTGCCCGCCTCGGCGGCATTGTCCACCAGCAGGCGGACCGCCTGTTCCAGCATCGGATCGGCCATGATCACCGGATCGCACCGCATGTCAAAGCTGATCCGAACGGGCAGGGCCAGTCCCTCGACCGCCGCCTCCAGGAAGGCGCGCGCGCGCATCGCCTGCGCCTCGTCCAGGCGCTCCTGGCCCGATGACAGCAGCATCTCGGAGACGATCTGGCGGCATCGCGACAGCTCCCGCTGCATGACGGCGATCTTGTCGTCCAGCTCGTCCCCCTGCGGCGCGCCAAGCGTCTGCCAGTCGTCCAGAGTGACCGCAAGCGTGGTCAGGGGCGTGCCCAATTCATGCGCCGCGCCACTGGACAGCAGCCCCAGACGGACCAGGTGATCCTCCTCCAGCATCTGCTGACGCAGGGCCTGGATCTGGGCGTCGCGGTCGCGCAGGTTCGCGGTGATGCGGGTGACGAACCAGGTCAGCAGGCTGGCGGCCAGCAGAAAGGACAGAAACATCCCCTGCAGATGCAGGTCCAGAAAGCTGGGCCCCGCCCCGTGCCACAGATGCGGCAGCGGCAAAGGCACACCATTGCCGGTCAGCCAGAAATGCGCCGCGATCGTCGCCAGCAGGATCAGCGCCGCATGCCCCTGCGGAAGCAGTACGATCGCCAGGATGACCTGCAGGATGAACAGCGACACGAAGGGATTGGAGGCGCCGCCCGACAGATACAGCAGGATCGTCAGGCTGGCCACGTCCATCAGCAGTTCGGCCGTCACGGTCAGGTCGGTGATCGGGTGCCCCCGGCGCAGACGCCAGGCGGAGAACAGGTTCAGGAAGATCAGGAACCCGACCACCGGCAGCATCTGCCCCCATGGCAGCGTCGTCACGTCCAGCAGGACGACCGTCCCCCAGATCGCCAGCAGCTGTCCCGCGACCGCGATCCAGCGC
>NZ_JXYF01000159.1:0-6152 GCF_000967735.1 Paracoccus sp. S4493 | reverse complement strand
CCCCCCGCAAGGCCGCGCCCGCCGCCCGCCGCCGTTCCGCCCCGCCGGCATTCGAGCTGGAATCCGAGATGCCCGAGCCCGAGCTGATCGAGCGCGATTCGGATTACGAGGGCGCCGCCCCGTCCGAGGCCGAGGTCCGGGGCCGCATCAGCGACGCCATCCGCACCAGCACCGCCAAGTCGTCGGTGCTGAAGGCGGTCGCGTCCCGGCTGGCCCGCGAGGGTGCGCCCGCGACCCCCGCCCCCGAGGAGCCGGTCGACCCGCGCCCCTTCGGCGCCGAGACGCCGCGCCAGATCATCGCCCCCGCCAAGCGCGCCGAACCCTCGCGCAGCGCGCGGGCCGAGGCCGAGCCCGCCCTGCGGTTCGACGACAGTGGCAGCCCCGCCTATGAGCGGCCCCCTCTGGCGCTGCTGTCGGCGCCATCGGACAGCGACGTGGTGCCCGTGTCCCACGAGGCGTTGATGGAGAACGCCCGCATGCTGGAGGCGGTGCTGGACGATTACGGCGTCAAGGGCCAGATCACCGAGGTCCGCCCCGGCCCGGTCGTGACGCTGTACGAGCTGGAACCCGCGCCGGGCCTGAAGGCCAGCCGCGTGATCGGGCTGTCCGACGACATCGCCCGGTCGATGTCGGCCCTGTCCGCGCGCGTCAGCACCGTTCCCGGCCGCACCGTGATCGGGATCGAACTGCCCAACGCCAAGCGCGAAAAGGTGCTGCTGCGCGAGATCTTCGCCTCGCGCGCCTTCGGCGACGGCACGCAGCCGCTGCCACTGGCGCTTGGCAAGGATATCGGCGGCGATCCGGTCGTGGCGAACCTGGCCAAGATGCCCCACCTGCTGATCGCGGGTACCACCGGGTCGGGCAAGTCGGTCGCGATCAACACCATGATCCTGTCGCTGCTCTACAAGCTGACGCCTGACGAATGCCGGCTGATCATGATCGACCCCAAGATGCTGGAACTGTCCGTCTATGATGGCATCCCGCACCTGCTGTCCCCGGTCGTCACCGACCCCAAGAAGGCCGTCGTGGCGCTGAAATGGGTCGTGGGCGAGATGGAGGACCGCTATCGCAAGATGTCCAAGATGGGCGTGCGCAACATCGAGGGCTATAACGGCCGCGTCACCGAGGCCCTGAAGAAGGGCGAGATGTTCAAGCGCACCGTCCAGACGGGCTTTGACGAGGATACCGGCGACGCGATCTGGGAGACCGAGGAGTTCCAGCCCGAGACCTTCCCCTATATCGTCGTGGTCGTCGACGAGATGGCCGACCTGATGATGGTCGCCGGCAAGGAGATCGAGGCCTGCATCCAGCGCCTGGCGCAGATGGCCCGTGCCTCGGGGATCCACCTGATCATGGCGACGCAGCGTCCCTCGGTCGATGTCATCACCGGCACGATCAAGGCGAACTTCCCCACACGGGTCAGCTTTCAGGTCACTTCGAAGATCGACAGCCGCACCATCCTGGGCGAGCAGGGGGCAGAGCAGCTGCTGGGCCAGGGCGACATGCTGTACATGGGCAACGGCGCGCGCGTCACCCGCATCCACGGTCCCTTCGTCAGCGACGAGGAGGTCGAGGAGATCGTGACCCACCTGAAATCCTTTGGGCCGCCCAGCTACAAGTCGGGCGTGGTCGAGGGCCCCGAGGACGACAAGGCCGACGACATCGACGCGGTGCTGGGCCTGGGCGGCGACGGATCGGACGATGCGCTGTATGATCAGGCCGTGATGATCGTGGCCAAGGATCGCAAATGCTCCACCAGCTATATCCAGCGCAAGCTGGCCATCGGCTACAACAAGGCTGCGCGCCTGGTCGAGCAGATGGAGGAGCAGGGCGTGGTCAGCAGCGCCAACCATGTCGGCAAGCGCGAGGTGCTGGTCCCCGAGGTCTGATGACCGCGGTAGGGACCGGCCAGAACGGGATGTGGCCATGACGATTTGGCAGTTGCACATGCTGAACGCCCGCAGCGCCCTGACGCCCGTCATGGCCGAGATCCGCGCCCATGCGCGCGAGATGGTGGCGGTGGCCGAGGCGCATCTGGACCTGCCCCGGTTCGACCTTGTGGTGCGGACGGGCGACGGGGTGATCCCCGAATGGGGCATCGCGGGCCACGCCCCGGCCCCCGGCATCATCGAGATCACGCTGGACCCCGACCGGGTCGAGCCCGAGCATTTCCGCCGCACCCTGATCCACGCACTGCATCGCCTGACGCGGTGGGATGGGCCGGGATACGGTCGGTCCCTGGGCGAGGCGCTGGTCAGCGAGGGGCTGGCGGGACATTTCGTCCAGCAGGTTCTGGGCGGGCCGCCCGACCCTTGGGATCAGACGCGGCCGGGGCTGGGCACGCTGAAGCAGGCCGCGGGGCTGTGGGCGCGCCGTGACTATGATCACGGCGAGTGGTTCCTGGGGCGTGGGCGGATGCGCAAATGGACTGGCTATGGCATCGGGCACCGCCTGGTGGCCGAGCACCTGGCGCAGGTCGAGGGGCAGGATGCGGCATCGCTGGTCTGGCAGCCCGCGGAGGAGTTCCGCGCGGCGCTGCGGCGCCTGATGGCCGCCGAGGGGATCGAGGACGCCTTCGACCCCGAAGACATCGTCCGCGACGATGCCGCCGCCGAGCCGGAAGCGGCCATCGAAGATGCGCCGGTCCGCGACGATAGGGGTGACGCTGACCCGGTGGAACAGCCTGCGACGGACAGCACCACCGCAGAGGTGGCGGATGACGAAAGCGCGCAGATTGCGTCCCGCGACGCCGGGGGGCAGGCCCCCCGGACCCCCCAGGACGGCTGAGGGCCGCACCGGCGTCGGCAGGGGGTCAGCGGCGCGGGATCAGGGCAAAGATCAGCCCCAGCACCAAGCCCGCCACGCCCCCGCCCAGATGCGCCTGCCAGGCGATCGACGGCATCAGCAGCGTCAGCGCCACGTTCAGCCCCAGGATCAGCGCCACGGCGCGCACCAGCGGGCTCATCGGGCGGTGACGGCGGCGCAGGGTGATCGCCGCATAGCCGACCAGCGCCCCCGCCAGCCCGAAGACCGCGCCCGAGGCGCCGACCATCGGCCCGGCATCGGGCTCCATCCAGGCGAAGACCATGCCGGCGGCGATCTGGCTGAGCAGATAGGTCAGCGCCATGCGGGCCGATCCGATCATGCGCACCAGCTCTCGGCCGACGGCGGCCAGGGAGATCATGTTCATCGCCAGATGCAGCGGTCCGGAATGCAGCAGGCCGTAGGTCAGGAACATCGCGACCCCCTGACCCGGATAGAGTCCGACCCCGTCGCCCACCAGCGGCGCCCAGAAGCCGCCCAGCATCACCGAGGCAGTTCGCGCGCTGCCCAGGCCCAGCATGGGCGCGGCAAAGCAGAACGCCTCGATCATGCAGCAGGCGATGATGACGGTCCGCAGCCACAGGGGCAGGGCGGCGGGTTCGGGCCAGCGCGCGGCCGCCACCCGCGGGATCGCCACGGGGCGGTCCATGTCGGTCACGCCCCTGCGCGCGGGTCAGTCATCGGCGCGGATCTGGCGGGCCTCGTCGATCAGCATGATCGGGATGCCCGAACGGATCGGAAAGGCCAGCCCCGCCGTGCGGGACACCAGCTCCTGCGCCTGGGCGTCATAGCTGAGCGTGGCATGGGTCACCGGGCAGACCAGCGCCTCCAGCATGTGGCGGTCGAAAAGGGGGGCATCGGTCATTGCAGGCGTTCCTCGTTCTCTCCGCCGTGCAGGGCGAATTCGATCAGGCCGACCAGCAGCTCGCGACGGTCGGCCAAGGTGGGCGATTCCAGCAGTGCCTGCTTGTCGCCGGGGGTGAAGGGCAGCATCATCGACAGCGAATTGATCAACAGCTCGTCCTCCGCCTCGGCGGCGGCGTCCCAGTCCGTCGACAGCTCCTGCGTCTGCATATAGCGGTCCAGCAGCGAAAACAGCGCCTTGCGGTCCAGCGTCGGATCCTGCTCTGGGCCGGACAGGTCGCGCCCGAACGAGGACCAGTCGACGCGGCCCTGCAGGTAGGGGGCAAAGCCCTCCTCGACCTCCTGCAGGCGAAACCGCGAGATCGCGCCAAGCGAGATCATCATCCGCCCGTCGCCGGTTTCCGAGAACGCCACGACCCGGCCCGCGCAGCCGATGGCGGACAGGCCGTCACCCTCGGGCTGGATCATCCCGATCAGGCGGTGATCGGTCTTCAGCGTGTCTTCCAGCAGCTGCAGATAACGCGGCTCGAACAGGTGCAGCGGCATGCGGGCCCGCGGCATCAGCACGGCCCCGGGCAGCGGGAACAGCGGGATGCGGTCGGGCAGGTCGAAACGCAGCGCCATCGGTCAGGCGAAGATCAGCGAGGACAAGCGGCGGCGGCCCTTCTGCCCGATGGGGTCGGTGGGCTTGAGGCTGTCGAAGATCGTGATCAGCTGCGCCTTGGCTGCGCCGTCGTTCCACTCGCGGTCGCGGCGGAAGCTGTCCAGAAGGATGTCGATGGCGGCTTCCAACTGGCCGTCGGCATGCAGTGCCTGCGCGTATTCCAGCCGTGCCTGCTGATCGGCCGGATCGGCCTCGACGCGGGCGGCCAGATCGTCCAGCGGACCCGCGCTGGCGGCCTGCTGGGCCAGGGCCAGCTTGGCGCGCGCGGCCTCGACCGGGCCGGCATGGGCCAGGGGGCTTGGCACCTGCGTCAGGGTCGAGGCGGCGGCGGCATGGTCGCCCGCGGCCAGATGGGCACGGATCAGCCCGCCCCATGCCTCGGGGCTGTCGGGCAGCTCTCCGATGATGGCGGTGAAGGTCTCTATGGCGTCGGCGGCCTCGTTGTCCTCGATCATCTGTTCGGCCGCGGCCAAGGCGTCGGCCAGGCCGCCGTCATCGCCCGACATCGCGGCCAGCTTGTCGACGAACTGCTTGACCTGGCTGGCGGGCACCGCGCCTTGGAAGGCATCGACGGGCTGGCCCTGGAAGAAGGCATAGACGGTCGGGATCGACTGCACGCGCAACTGGCCCGCGATCGTCTGGTTCTCGTCCACGTTGATCTTGGCCATACGCACGCGGCCCTTGTGGCGGGCGACCTCGGCCTCCAGCGCGGGGCCCAGCGTCTTGCAGGGGCCGCACCAGGGCGCCCAGAAATCGACGATGACGGGCACCTGCATCGACGCCTCGACCACCTCGGCCATGAAGGTGGCCTCGGTTACGTCCTTGATGAAGTCGTCGGTCTTGGGCGCTTGGGCCCCCTCGAAAAGCATGGTCATCCTGGCCCCGCATGGTTCGGTTGGCGTGTTCCCCGCAATATGGGGCGCTTGGCGGCTGAACGAAAGGGCCGGTTTGCGCGTTGCGATCACGCAGGCCTCACGGCCGTGTGAAGACATGAGGGACATGACCATGACAGAGACCCCCCGACCCGGCCGGACCTGCCGCCTTTGTGGCTGGCCCTGCTGCCCATCGTGCTGACGCTGGGCCTTCTGGCGCTGCAGCTGTTCTATTACGGTGATTTCACCCCGCACATCCCGCTGATCCTGGGGCTGGCCATTACCAGCCTTCTGGGCGTCCTGCGCGGGCAGGGGTGGATGGACATCCGCGAGGGGGTCTTCCACGTCATCCACGTGTCCATGCCCTCGCTGTCGGTGCTGATCGTGGTAGGCATGATCATCGGGGTGTGGATCGCGTCGGGGACGGTGCCGACGCTGATCTATTACGGGCTGACGCTGCTGAACCCGCAGATCTTCCTGGTCGCGGCGATGGTGCTGTGTGCGGTCGTGTCGCTGTCCCTGGGCACCAGCTGGGGCACGGTGGGCACCGTGGGCGTGGCGCTGATGGGCATCGGCGCGGGTTTCGGCATCCCGGCCTACTGGACGGCGGGGGCGGTCGTGTCGGGGGCGTTCTTCGGCGACAAGATCTCTCCGCTGTCGGACACGACGAACCTGGCGCCGGCGGTGACGGGGGTGAACATCTTCGATCACATCCGCAACATGCTGCCCACGACCGTGCCCGCGATGCTGATCGCGCTGGTCATCTATTTCATCGCGGGGACCTGGCTGATCTCTCCCGCCGAGACCAGCATGGCGCGCATCGACGCGATCACCGACACGCTGGCCGCGCAGTTCACGCTGGGCTGGGTGCCGATGATCCCGGCGCTGGTGGTGATCGTTCTGGCCGTCATGTATCGACCCGGTGAAGA
>NZ_JXYF01000158.1:0-2870 GCF_000967735.1 Paracoccus sp. S4493 | reverse complement strand
GGGGCGATCACCGCGCTTGCGCGGGGATCTCGGTATTCTGGAAAGGGAAGGGGGGTTGCTCTGCTGCATCGGCTGTCACAGGCCACCCGGTTGCCCACAGGCTGACGCTCGATCCCTGTGGTCTCGCTTACAGCCTGCTCCGGTCCCGCGCCTTCACTCCCAAGGTCGTTCCCGGCGCGCGACTGGACAACCGGGTGCCCTCTGCCAGCCCTGTCCAGCCCTGACCGACCAACGGAAGGGCAGGGCCTTGCAGGCGTCGAGCTGGACGCGCCTTCATAGAGCGAAGGAAGGCGAGACGTCCTGTGGGCAGGCTGGCCCTTGCGCGAGCGATCGTGACCCGAAGGGCCGAGACTATAGCCCTGGGCCGACTATTGCGCCCCCGCGCGGGCTGGCTCGGAGAGACAGGCCGCGCGGGATCAGGCGCAAAGGAGGGGCAGGGCGATAGGCTCGGGGCGCAGGCCGGTGCAGCCGGCCAAGTCTAGAGCGCGGTCCCTCGGGGCGGGCGGGCCAGGGCGATCAGCCCTAGACCGACCAACGCGAGGGACGCCGCCATGATAGAAGTGCCACCGCCTCCGGCTTTCAGCCCCCCGCGTGGATGATTACAGAAGGATGAATTGTTGCCGTTATCGGCAATCATCCTTACTAGAACATTCAACAACTGTCTCATGAGGGCTTCGACCAATGACAGAAGAAACACGCGGCAGGAAAGTTGAAATCTTTTCGCTTGGGCATGAGCATAGTCTTACAGATCGGCTCAAGCATGTCAGGACAAGCGCAGATATTTCTCAACGGGACATGGCGGAAAAAATTGGTACGCCGTTCCGAACCTATTGCAAGATCGAGTCAGGAGAGCGCGACCTGAAAGCAAGTGAGCTTGCAATTGTCCTCGAACACTGTGGAATAGATGCCAACTGGTTTCTGTTCGGGACAGGTTACAAAGAGAGATCAGCGCGCCGTGATTGAAGCGAACAACGAGTAAAGCGGCCCGTAGGGCCGCTACTTTCTGATCGGCTAGAGTCACCGCTATTTATTGGTCGTGACGTGCGTTGTGGGCACCTGACCGCTCGCCGCGCGGGCCAGGGTGAAACCCTAGCCCGCAGGATCTGACCTAGATTTTAAACGTCGATAGATCAGCGCCGTTCTCAACAGCTTCTTTGATCCATTGCGGTTTGCGTCCTCGCCCCGACCACGTTTCGTCTTGGTTTTCGGGGTTCCGATACTTTGGCTTTGCTCCAGCACCGCTGCTTTTCGGGCTGACGGGCAAGTCAAACAGTTCCTCGATAGTAAATCCGTATTCCTTTGCAGTTGCCCTGACGGCCTTCTTTGCGTCAGTCTTGCGTGTTTTATCAAGATTGCGCATCGCGTCTTCAATCTGCTTTCGCTGTTCTTCCAGTTGAGCATAGCTCATTTCAGTTACGTTCATCAGCTTCTCCGGTTCAATCGAAAGGTTGTTCAGTCAAGAAGTGGTAGCGCCAATCTAAAAGAAAAAAAAGACCCCGCCGAAGCGGGGCCAGTATTCCTCACCACAAGGAATGGGGGTGTTCAGTCGAACGACGATTGCCGTTCTGGGAATGGAATGCCTTTGCCGTGTCCGGTTGGTGCGACAATCAGGAGATCATGGACTAGGCGATACCTGGCTCTATCTATCTCGTTGTGCAGCTCTACTACTTTAAGGAGGCAGACAAGTAGAAAGCCAAATAGGATCAATATTGCGGTCATCGGTACTGTGGGATTCTGAATGAATATAGCCACGTATACAATGCTGCCGACTACAGATGCTGCTAAACCTGCCGCCCATTTGTAAAGAGTGGTTTGCGTCTTCGCCATACGGTCGCGTTCGCACCCATGGACAAAAGTTTTTCTTCAAATTTCATGGTAAGTCCGCTCCTGTGTCCGGGGATTTGCTAACCCGTATCGTATGCCTTTTTCAACAAAGTAACCTGTAGAACCTAAAAACCAAGCTCGGTGAATTTTCGATCTTGGGATGATCTTACGCAACCGGCGCGGCATCATCCATCCACTATACCCGGCAAGATAGATGCGATGATAGAGGAAATTCATGACTGATCTCGCCTTAGCTGAAGTGGGCTTTAGAACGTAAAGGCGTTTTTCAACGCTACGTATCTTCTCGTCTCAAGTATGGAAATTAGGGCGGCGCTAACCGCCCTAAATTAGATCAGAAGCAATCCGGGGTCCAAGCCTCGATGCGGGCCTTCTTCTCCGCGTCGATCTTCCATGCCTTCTGATACTCGGCATCGCTGAACAGACGCTCCATGCACCGCGCTTTTTCGGCCTTTTTCTGCGCCTTGTGCGCCTTGAAGCCGTTCCCCTGCGGATCGCAGCCGGTCAGGTCCAGATGCAGCGTGTCCAGATAGTCGGCGCTGACGCGGCTGAAAAAGTTCTCGGCGGTGGGTGTCCAGACCTTGCGGATACCGGCCCCGGCATCGGCCTCGATCAGTCCGAAAAACTCCGCGCTGCCTGCGCCGTAGGGCAGGGTCCGCGCCACGCTATCGACCAGCGCCACGTTGCGGGCTTTCTTGCCAGCGGCGACGAACGTGCGGAAGGCGGTCGCCAGATCGTCAATCCGCAGTTCCGGGCGGCTCCATGCCTCATGTCCCGCAGGGGCATGGGTCAGCCGTTCGGAAAACTCCAACCCCTCGGGCTTGCTCGGGCAGTTGTTGGGGCGTCCCGGCGACAGGTCGAAAACATGGGTGCTGACACCCGATGCCAGCGACATGCCGAAGGCCAGCAGGTCAAAGATCATTTCCGGCTTGTCCAGCAGCGCGGTCTGGATCGCGGCCAGCCGCACGGCCTTCATGTCCTCGACCAGCGCACCGGAATAGGGCGACTTGGGCGCATCCTCGACGCTG
>NZ_JXYF01000157.1:0-2335 GCF_000967735.1 Paracoccus sp. S4493 | reverse complement strand
TGCATGGAGCGTCTGTTCAGCGATGCCGAGTATCAGAAGGCATGGAAGATCGACGCGGAGAAGAAGGCCCGCATCGAGGCTTGGACCCCGGACTGCTTCTGAAAAATTGAAGGGGCGGGGAGAATAGCCGCCCCTTCAATCCAACAGGTATGGAGGGATAGCCCAACTTAAGATGCAACTTATTGGGATGGCAATACCTGAATAGACCCGCGCAGCGAGCTATAAACATTTATTGAAGACCGGCAGGCGATGCTCACCGCCGCTGCAATCCACAAGAACGCCCGCCCCTGTTTTACTACCGCTCAAACCGACATTTCCGCCGCAGCTCCTGTTCAGTAGAGGGCGGCCCCGCCCATCCTTCTGCGACGAAAGTTCAACTGGCCCCGCCTCGCGCGGGGCCTTTTTTCCATCGCCGCCTTTTGTCGTGACAGGGCAAGGAAAAGCAAAGCGGACGCCAGGAATGGGCGGCGTCTTGATGACCTGGCGGGGGTGGCCGTCTGCGCCGGCCCCCACCACCAGGCCCGGCCCTTCGGGCGGAGCTGCGCCTGGCGGCGCAGCAGGCAAGGAGGCGCATATGTCAGCACCGTTGGTAAAGTGTCAGGTTTTGCTGCAACTTTTCCCGAAAAATATCGTATTTGAACTGCACCTTATTGAGTAGAGTGCAAATTTTATCTGGAGATATTTGAGATGCTATCGACGCGTGAAATGGGTCAGGACGCCAAAGCGGAAATCACTCGTGAGATGCTGGTAGGGATGCTGGAGGACTTTGACCGGCTGGCTAACCGCGAGGGTGTGATGATCGTCGAGCTGCGGGGCAACGGCCTATTCGCACTGAACCCTGCTACAGGGACATACGAGGTGGTTGGCCTGGCGCGCATGTCTGCTGCAATGAGCTACATACGGTAAGGCAGCGTCAGCGAAAGCGAAAATTAGATACCCCGGCTGTAATGCAGCCGGGGTATTTTTTGCTGAAAGAGCAGCTTTTCTCAAAATTGTTCCTGCTATCCAGCACCTTTGACGTTGGGCATTTCCAAGCGTCTGCCGAAGCCCCCGGCAACTACCAGGGGCTTCCATTTTTTCATGGGTCGAGTTAACTGGACAGGTCTTCACCAAAGACAGCCCTGTTTGGGTTTGGCCCCGTAGTGTTAGTAGCACTGCGGGGTCGTCCAGTTCTCGACCAGGCTAGTTGCTCTTTACGAAAGTGAGGAAGGCAACGAGCAAATGTACCGCTGTCAGCAGCAGCATCATCTGGTCTTCAGTCAATATAGTTCCTTTCAATCTCGGCCCGCTGTTCGGGCGTGAGGGGCATTGCGGCGATCCTTTTGATGACGCCGTACAAATGGTCTAGGATAAGAACGCGACTGCGGCAACCGCCCTCGCGGGGGTTGCGTTTCGCCGGCTGCCGAGAGCATGTCACCCTCGCGCTAACTGCTAGTAAAAATCTAGCAATATCCGCTATCTGCCCACGATAGTCCGCGTGAAAGACCTAGAGGAAACGCGCTGCATCGACAACGACAAGGGCCCCTTTAGCCTGAAGTTCATTAACCTCTGGAACAGGGTCGGTTTGAACGGCAACCTTGTGCTGGATGTCGTCGATGTTGATCTTGCGGCTGGCTTTGAAGCTTATCCACTCACAATGAAAGACTAACTGATCTGGGCGTCCCCTTCGGGCCGCGCCCCCGGTTCCGGCCGGCTGTACCGGCCTCCACCCGAGCTGGTCAGGGCGATGCGCCCGGCTGCGCTGCACGGTTGAATGTCTCGTCCCGAGCCATCCCCCCCGCACACCGGTCCTGGGCGCCCTGCCCCGCCCATCTCGTCCCTGTCGGGCGGGACCGCTGACGCAAGGCGCACCCGGTTGTCCAGTCGCGCGCCGGGAACGACCTTGGGAGTGAAGGCGCGGGACCGCAGCAGGCCCGCGCGAGACGTCAAGGATCGAGCAAGGGCCTGTGGGCAACCGGGTGCGGCTTGCGGCAGCTGCGGCACAGACCCACCGCGGCCTCTTTCAGAATAGCGAGATCCCCGCGCGAGGCGCGGCGATCGAGACGCAGGGGGGATTTGGACAAGCCAAACGCCCCCTGCCTTTGTTGGGCCAGGTGCTGCGCGCCTGTCCGTTTGGGGACCACTGGTCCCCCACCGCAACATGAAAATGCTGCACGTCCTGCGGGGCCGTGTCCTCGCGCTTCGCGCTGCGGGCCGCACCACCCCCTTGTCCGCTGGATTTTCCCATTGCGGCGGTTCCCCCCCTGCCCTCGCCGGGAGGCAAGGGTTCAGGAGAGGGGCGCGCTTCGCGCTTCCTCGCCTGACCCCCCGCCCATTGTTCTGTGGCACATAGTTC
>NZ_JXYF01000156.1:0-752 GCF_000967735.1 Paracoccus sp. S4493 | reverse complement strand
TGGCAAGAAAGCCCGCAACGCGGCGCTGGTCGAGAGCGTGGCGCGGACCCTGCCCTACGGCGCAGGAAGCGCGGAGTTTTTCGGACTGATCGAGGCCGATGCCGGGGCCGGTATCCGCAAGGTCTGGACGCCCACCGCCGAGAACTTTTTCAGCCGCGTCAGCGCCGATTATCTGGACGCGCTGCATCTGGACCTGACCGGCTGCGATCCGCAGGGGAACGGCTTCAAGGCGCACAAGGCGCAGAAGAAGGCCGAGAAAGCGCAGTGCATGGAGCGTCTGTTCAGCGATGCTGAGTATCAGAAGGCATGGAAGATCGACGCAGAGAAGAAGGCCCGCATCGAGGCTTGGACCCCGGACTGCTTCTGAAAAAAATGAAGGGGCGGGGAGAATAGCCGCCCCTTCAATCCAACAGGAGGAAGAACCCGAATGTATGTTGCAACTTATTGGGATGGCAATACCTGAATAGACCCGCGCAGCGAGCTATAAACATTTATTGAAGACCGGCAGGCGATGCTCACCGCCGCTGCAATCCACAAGAACGCCCGCCCCTGTTTTACTACCGCTCAAACCGACATTTCCGCCGCAGCTCCTGTTCAGTAGAGCGCGGCCCCGCCCATCCTTCTGCGACGAAGGTTCAACTGGCCCCGCCTCGCGCGGGGCCTTTTTTCCATCGCCGCCTTTTGTCGTGACAGGGCAAGGAAAAGCAGAGCGGACGCCAGGGATGGGCAGCGTCTTGATGACCTGGCGGGGG
>NZ_JXYF01000155.1:0-30451 GCF_000967735.1 Paracoccus sp. S4493 | reverse complement strand
CGTCCCGACAACCGTGGCGTTCGCGGCCAGCGCGGCAGCCGTCCCTCGCGGCCGGGCACGCGCCGCGACTGGTCCAAGCCGTCGCGCTGATCCACGATGGCGCCCCCGTCCCGAACCCGCCCCGTCCGCGCCGCGCGCCAGTCGCCCGGCGCGGACAGCCATCTGCACTTTCCCGGCACCGGCCTGTCACTGCGATTGCAGGGTGCGGGGCCGGTCCGCAGGGCGCTGATGGGCGCGATCCGCGGATGGCAGCCGCAGACCATGTCCGCGCCACGACCGGGCCACCGCCAGACGCTGGTGACGCAAGGGCCAGGCGGGTTCGTCGCGCGTTCCCCGTTCTTTCAGGGCGATCTTGGGGGGCTGGATGCGGCCAGCGCCGCCTGCGCCCTGATCGCCGATCTGTCCGAGGGGTTTCTGGCAAACCGTCCGGGCTGCATGGCGCTGCATTGCGGGGCGTTCCGTTTCGCGGGCAACCTGATCCTGCTGACGGGTCCGATGCGGGCCGGAAAAAGCACGCTGATCGGGCGACTGACGGCGGAACCGGACGTCACGGTGTTCTGCGACGACGTGCTGCCGCTGACCGCCGACCTGAAGGCCGTGGCCCTGGGCATCGCGCCCCGCCTGCGGCTGCCCCTGCCAAAGGGGACGACCGCCGCCTTCCGCCGGCATGTCGCCATGACGCCGGGGCCGCGCGACAGGCGCTATGCCTATCTGGCGGCGCCAAACGTCGCCCCACACGGCACCCACGCCCGGCCCGGCACGCTGATCGTGCTGGACCGGCGCCAGATCGGCCCCGCCACGCTGCACCGCATGGATCGCGATCAGGCGATGCACCACCTGCTGGCGCAGAACATGGGCGATCTGGGCAGCGCCGACCAGGCCTTTGCCAAGACCCGCGACATGGCCGCCGCGATGACCTGCCTGAGACTGGTCTATGCCGATCTGGAGGACGCGGTGGCCCTGCTGCGCCGGGCCTTCGCCCCCGACGCGCCACCCCAGACCAACGTGCCGCTGGCCGGCCCGCTGCCCGATCCGCTGCATGCGCCGGACAGGCGGTCCGTTCCTGTGCATCCCGACCGGGTACTGCGGCAGGCGCCGGGGATCGTGCTGCGGCGCATGGGGTCGGGGGCATTCCTGTGGACGCCCGCCGACCCGGTCGTCTGGCACCTGAACCCGGTCGGCCACGCGGTCTGGGCGCTGCTGGAGATCCCCGGCAGCGCCGCCGATCTGGCCGACACCCTGGCCGAGGTCTTTGCCGACGTCCCCCGCGACCGCCTGACCCGCGACATCGCCGCCCTGATGGGCGACCTGCTAGAGGAGGGGTTCGTCACCGGATGAACCCCGCGCCCCGCACCGGCGTTGCCCCTGCTGCATGTCCGCCCCGGGAGGCCTTGATGACCGACACCGCCCTTGCCACGCTGGAAGCTCGTCTTGTCGCGCAACGCCGCCTGCTGGCGCGGCTGGTCGCGGCGCTGGAGCCGCAGGCCCGACAACCCGTCCTGGACTGGCTGGACCAGCGCGAAACGCTGCGCGACGGGCAGGAGGATCCCGGTGCCGTCCCGGCCGAGGGCGTGGGTCACGCCCTGACCGTCACGGACGAATTCCGCATGATCCTGCGCCTGGCCCAGGACCGCCTGCACGAGATGGACCAGCCCTAGCCCCGCGCCTGCAGCATCCGCGTCAGATCGTCGGGCCGGATCAGTGCATCCAGGTCGACCCGCGCGCGCAGCCGCGACAGCAGCAGGTACAGCCCGCCGATCTTGCGGTGCAGGAACAGAATTTCGGGCGGGGGCATCTCGGCCCGGGTGCGGGTGCGGGCCACCTGCATCGCCAGATCGGCGACCTGGCGGGGAATGTCGCTGTGCGTCAGGTCCATGATGCCGCCCGCGCGCAGGGGATCGAACGCCAGGTCCATGATCTGCAGCAGCACGTCCTGATGCGCGGCATCGGTCTGGTCGCGGAAATAGCCGATATCGATGGCGGCGCGGCGTACCCCTTCGCGGTCATCGGCCAGCGCGGCACGCAGCAGCGTCAGATAGCGCGGGGCCACCGGCGCCGAAAAGCCGCGCGTCGCCCCGAAATCCAGCAGCACGATGCGCCCGCCATCCGGATGCGTCTCGTCAGGCTGCCAGCGATAGTTGGCAAAGTTCGGGTCGGTCTGCATCAGGTCGAACCGGAACAGCTCCTCGATGACCAGACGGGCCAGATGATGGGCGGCACGATCGCGGGTGGCCTGGGGGGCGTCGGACAGCGCCTCGATCGGGTGGCTGTCGATGAAATCCATCGCCAGAACGTCGGCCGTGCTGAACTGATCGTCGGGCACCGGCAGGCGGAATTCGTCGCGCCCCGCCAGATTGGCGGCATAGAGGCGCATCTGTGCGGCCTCGCGCAGATAATCGGCCTCGGCATGCAGCTGGCTGCGCGCCTCGTCCATCAGGGCAGGCAGGTCGACCCCCTGCGGCATCAGGCCGGGGATGCGCAGCAAAAGGCCCATATTGTCGATGTCGCTGTCGATGCTGTCGCGCACACCGGGATACTGGACCTTGATCGCCAGGTCGCGCCCGTCGCGGGTTTGCGCGCGGTGCACCTGCCCGATCGAGGCCGCCGCGATCGGCCTGACCTGAAAGCGGGCGAAATGACGCAACCAGCCCGGCCCCCAGGCCCGGTCCAGCACCGCCTGCAGCTGCTTGGGCGGCATCGGATCGGCGTCGGCGCGCAGCCGCGCCATGATCTGCGTCAGTTCGGGGGGCAGAAAGTCACCGGCCTCCATCGACACCAACTGGCCCATCTTCATCGCGGCGCCGCGCATCTGGGCCAGCTGCCCGGCCAAGCGGGCGGCATTCGCGGGGGTCAGGAACAGGTCCTGGGCCGAAGGCCGCTGCCCCGTCGCCAGTTGCCGCGCGCCCTGCGCCAGGGCGCGGCCGCCCATCCCGCCCGCCAGCCCCCCAAGGCGCAGCATCCGCGTCAGGCGGCCCTGCGGTACGGGGCGGGGGATGCGGTCTTCCGTCATGATCGCGCCAGCAGATGCGTGGCCATCGCCCGGCCGCTGGCCCAGCCATGTTCCGCATGGGGTCCCAACGCCCAATCCCCGCCGACGATCAGCCCCGCCGCATCATCCGCCAGAAACGGTCGGCCAAGCGCCGCATCGGTCTGCGCGTACAGCCAGCGATGCGCGACGGCGTGGCGTAGGTGATCCGGCTTGGCCCCCAACAGGTCCAGCAGCTGTGGTACGATCAGATCCGCCAGTTCGGCAAAGGGCAGGTCGATATGGGCCATGCTGAAGTCCGGGTCGGCCTGAACGACCCAGGTGGTCAGCGGCTGTCCCTGCCGACCGGGCTTTGCGCCGTCCTGCGCGACCCAAGCCAACGGTCCGGTGCCGCGATGCGTGACGAAGGGGCGCGGAGCGGCGGGGTCCAGCCCCGCCATGACCGTCACGCTGGCCTGATAGCGGACCTGCGCCAGCGGCGCGGCAAACGCGTGGGCACCGCCCAGCAGGTCACGCGCCTGCGGGGCGGGAATGGTCAGAACGACGATGTCGGCGCGGTGGTCGATCCCCTCTCCGCGCAGGTGCCAGCCGTCGGGGTCCCGGTCCAGCGCGGTGACCATCAGGCCGGACCGGACGTCCAGTCCCTGCGCCAGCGCGCGGGGGATCTGGGCCATACCGGGCGTGCCGATGATGCCGCCGTTCCACGGCGCGGCGTGGCCGTCGCGGACCATCGCCTGCAACAATGCGGCGAAATCAGGATCGGTGGCTGGCAGCACCTGCGCACCGTGGTCGAACCGCAACCCGTCGTCGGTGCGGCGCGTGGCCAGCCTACCGCCGATTCCGCGACCCTTGTCGAACACCGTGACGGCATGCCCCGCATCCGCCAGCGCCCGCGCGCAGGTCAGCCCGGTGATGCCCCCGCCGATGACCGCCACCCTGACCTGTCCGCCCATGCCGCCCGCCTTTCCTGTCGCGCTCAGCAGGACAGAGTGCGACGACAGGCGCAAGGCGGCATTCTGTCCGCCCGCAGGATCAGGCCAGATCCAGCCGCCCGACAAAGTCCAGGAATGCTGCAAGGGCCGCCGTCACCAGCTTGCGGCTGGAATAGACGACATGGATCGGCACCCCCGGCAACGCATGATCGGCCAGGACCGGCACCAGCAGGCCGCGCGCCAGATCGTCGGCCACCTGGAATTCGGGCGCCAGCGCGATGCCCTTGCCGCCCACCGCCAGCGCACGCAGCAATTCGCCGTTGTTGCTGGAAAAGGCGGGTGTGATCTTCTGATAGACGACCTCGGTACCGCTGCGCAGCGGCCAGGTGCCCGGCCCCTTGAGGTTGGTGTAGTGCAGGCACTGGTGGTCGCGCAGGTCGGCGGGGCGCTGCGGGCTGCCGTGACGGGCGACGTAATCGGGCGATGCGACCAGCATGATGTTGGCATCGTGCAGGCGGCGGGCATGCAGGCTGCTGTCCTCCAGCGTGCCGATGCGGATGACCGCGTCGAAACCGTCGCGGGTCATGTCCGACCGGCTGTCGTCCAGCACCACATCCAGCTGGATGTCGGGATGCTCGTCCATGAAGCGCATCAGATGCGGCTGAAAGACCTTCAGCGTGTATTGCACCGGAACGCCCAGCTTCAGCGGGCCCGAGGGGCGGCTGGAGGCGGCGCGGACGTCCTCGAACGCGGCGTCTAGGCGGGACAGGATGTCGGCCACCTGCGCGTGAAAGCCCAGGCCCGCCGCCGTGGGCGTGACGGCGCGCGTCGTGCGGGTCAACAGGCGCGTGCCCAGATCGGCCTCCAGGTCGGCGATCATCTTGCTGCACATGCTTTTGGAGATGCCCATCCGCCGTGCGGCGGCGGCAAAGCTGCCCTCGTCGATGATGGCCACGAAACTGCGCAATGCCTTGAGGTCCGTCATATGTCCCGATCCGCCCGATGGTCCCGCATCAGGATGGGCATACGGCACAAATGACAAGACCGCCACGCATCTGCGTGACGGCCCGTCATCAGTCGTTATCGTCCGGGGACGACGCGGCTCAGCGATCGCTGTTCATCTCGGCGATCTGGCTGTCGCCCGAGATCTTGGTCACGGTCAGCATCTCGTCGCCCGACAGGTTGGCGCGTGCCAGCTCGGTCGAGGTCATCACGGTGCGGGCCGGAACCTGGACGGTCTCGGCGACCTTTTCGACCGACGAGCTGGAATAGGGACGCTCGTTGGTGCCGTTGACGGCGGCCATCGCGCCACCAGCGGTCAGGGACAGGGCGGCCAGGGCGTACACAAAGTTTTTCATGATCGTTTTCCTTGTTCTTGCAACATCTTGGAAGCGGTGGCGCGCCGGATGCGCGTCTGGTCCGTTCCGATGACTGTCAGATAAGGGGGGCACAAACGAAAGATTAGGCGCAAAATCGCGCGCTCTGTGTTCGATGGGACGGGACAATCGTGCGGGATCGTCCCGTCCGGTCGGTCAGGCGGTGCAGACCTGCGCGATGCGTGCCAGGATCGCGTCGGGCTGACCGTCCAGCGCGGCCGATTGCCGCGGGCGGCCCTCCCATGCGCCCAAGGGGCCCTGGCGGTCGGCGGGGTTCATCAGCGTCAGGCCCAGGGCGATGCCCTCGGACAGGACGCGGACCTCGCCCTGGGTCAGGGTGAACATCTCCGGGTCGGTCAGATAGACGGCGGCGGTGCAGTCATGAACCAGCATCCCGTCATAGCCCGCCGCCTGGTAGAAGCCGACATAGCCCTGCGACAGATCGGCCACCAGCTGCATCCCCGCGCCGCCCCGCGCGCCCAGATCGGCCAGGGTGGCGCTGTCCATGAAGGTGCGCGTGGTCAGGTCCAGCGGCACCGCGACCACCGGCCAGCCCGCGCCGAAGACCACGTCGGCGGCCAGCGGGTCGCCCCAGATGTTGGCCTCGGCCGCGGGGGTGATGTTGCCGGGCACGCGGAAGGCGCCGCCCATGATCACCACGTCGCGCACCAGGCCTGCGATGTCGGGCGCCATCTGCACCGCGCGCGCCAGGTTCGTCATGCGCCCCACGGCCAGCACCCGCACCTCGCCCGGATGGGCGCGGATCGTGTCGATCAGGAACTGCGCGGCGGTGTCGGGGCCGTCGACGGGCGCCTCGGGGGTGGGGTGGTTGCCCAGGCCGTTGTCGCCGTGAATGTGGGTGGGCCAGAATTCGGGCGGCATGTCGGGGGTCATCGGCCCCTCGGCCCCGCGATGGACCGGCGCGTCATGCCCCCAGGCCTGCAGCAGGAAGCGCGCATTGCGGGTGGTCATCGCCACCGGCGCGTTGCCGAAGACGGTGGTCACGCCCAGCAGCTCGATCTGCGGGTGGCGCACCAGATAATAGAGGGCCAGCGCGTCGTCCACGCCGGGGTCGGTGTCAAAGATCACATTGTGCTGGGTCATCGTCCTGTCCTGTCTGTGATCGGCCCGATGTAACGTCCCACCGGGCCGCGTCAACAGCCGGTCACAGCGACATGGTGGCCTTGACCGCCCGGCGCCAGGCGTCATAACGCGCGGCGCGGTCCTCCTCCTCCATCGCGGGGGCAAAGCTGCGGTCCAGCGACCAGTCCTTGGCGAAACCGGCCATGTCGGGATAGATCCCCGGCCCCTGCCCCGCCAGCCAGGCGGCACCCAGGGCCGTCGTCTCCAGCACCTTGGGCCGGTCGACGGGGGCGCCCAGGATGTCGGACAGGAACTGCATCGCGTAATCGGATGCGCTCATGCCGCCATCGACGCGCAGCGCGGTCTCTCCCTTGGGCTCCCAATCGGCCTTCATCGCCTCCAAGAGGTCGCGGGTCTGGAAACCCACAGATTCCAGCGCGGCCCGGGCCAGCTCGGCGGGACCGGAGTTGCGCGTCAGGCCATAGATCGCGCCGCGGCTGTCGGGCGACCAATAGGGCGCGCCCAAACCGGTGAAGGCCGGGACCAGGATCACCTGCTGGCCGGGATCGGCGCGTTCGGCCAAAGGCTGGGTCTCCTTCGCGTCGCGGATGATCTTCAGCCCGTCGCGCAGCCATTGCACGACCGCGCCCGCGATGAAGATCGAGCCTTCCAGCGCATAGGTCGGCTTGCCGTCCAGCTGATAGGCGATGGTGGTCAGCAGGCGCTGCGTGGACGCCACCGGCTTGTCCCCGGTGTTCAACAGCGCAAAGCAGCCGGTGCCATAGGTCGATTTCATCATGCCGGGCTCGAAGCAGGCCTGGCCCACGGTCGCCGCCTGCTGATCGCCCGCGACGCCCGTGATGGGGATGGGGCGCCCGAAGAGGTCGGGCCGCGTGGTGCCGAAATCGGCGGCGCAGTCCTTGACCTCGGGCAGCATCGCCATGGGGATGTCGAACAGGCCGCAGATGGTCTGCGACCAGCGGCCCTTGTGAATGTCATAGAGCATCGTGCGCGCGGCATTGGTCGCGTCGGTCGCATGGACCGCGCCGCCGGTCAGGTTCCAGATCAGCCAGCTGTCCACCGTGCCGAAGGCCAGATCGCCCGCCTGCGCGCGATCGCGGGCACCGTCCACGTGGTCCAGGATCCATTTCAGCTTGGTGGCCGAGAAATAGGGATCGACCAGCAGCCCGGTGCGGGCGGTGATCATGTCTGCATGGCCCGCGGCCTCCAGCTCGCGGCAGAAATCGGCGGTGCGGCGGTCCTGCCAGACGATGGCGTTGTGGACGGGCTTGCCGGTCTTGCGGTCCCAGACCACGACGGTCTCGCGCTGGTTGGTGATGCCGATGGCCTCGATGCGCGGGTTGCCGCATTTCTCGATCGCGGCGCGGCAGGTGGCCGCCGTGCTGGCCCAGAGGTCGGCAGGATCATGTTCGACCCAGCCCGATTGCGGGAAATGCTGGGGGAACTCCTCCTGCGCGCTGCCGCAGGGGACCATCTTGGCGTCGAAGACGATGGCGCGGGACGAGGTCGTGCCCTGGTCGATGGCAAGGATATGGGTCATGGGCGGTCCTTTCGTCACGAACGGGGGCGCGGATCGACCGCGCCCCCTTCAGGCTAATGGGCAGGGATCATTCCTGCCAGCGCTTGATCAGCTCCTCATAGGCGATGGTGACCGGCGCGGGCTTCTCGTTCTCCAGCTTGGCGACGGGGGCGCCGGGCTGGTCGATCCAGTACTGGGGGTCCTGCTCCTCGTTCAGGACCGGACCCAGATCACCCTGCACGCCGGACCGCTCCAGGCGCGACAGCACGTCCTCCTGCTGTTCGCACAGCGCGTCCAGCGCCTCCTGCGCGGTCTTGGCGCCCGAGGAAGCATCGCCGATGTTCTGCCACCACAGCTGCGCCAGGCGCGGATAGTCGGGGATGTTCGCCCCGGTATCCGACCAGCGCACCCGGTCGGGCGAGCGATAGAATTCGACCAGACCGCCAAGCTGCGGCGCGCGTTCGGTGAAGCTTTCGTGGCGGACGGTGCTGTCACGCACGAAGGTCAGGCCGACATGGCTCTTCTTCGTGTCGACGGTCTTGGACACGATGAACTGCGCATAGAGCCAGGCGGCCTGCGCGCGGTCCACGGGCGTCGACTGCATCAGCGTCGCGGCACCCACGTCCTGATAGCCGACCTTCATGCCCTCTTCCCAGTAGGCGCCATAGGGCGACGGGGCCATGCGCCATTTCGGCGTGCCGTCATCGTTCATGACCGGCAGGCCTTCCTTGACCATGTCGGCGGTGAAGGCGGTGTACCAGAACATCTGCTGGGCGATGTTGCCCTGCGCGGGGACGGGGCCCGCCTCGCTGAAGGTCATGCCCGCGGCGGCCGGGGGCGTGTAGTTCTGCAGCCAGTCGATGTACTTCTCGATCGCATAGACGGCGGCCGGGCTGTTCGTGGCCCCGCCCCGCGCCATGCACGATCCAACCGGCTGGAAGTTGTCGTTCACGCGGATGCCCCATTCGTCGACCGGGAAGCCGTTGGGCTCGCCCTTGTCGCTGGCCCCCGCCATGGACAGCCACGCATCGGTGAAGCGCCAGCCAAGCGACGGGTCCTTCTTGCCATAGTCCATGTTGCCATAGACCTGCTGGCCGTCGATCTCGCGTCCGGTGAAGAACTTGGCGATGTCCTCGTAGGCGGACCAGTTCACCGGCACGCCCAGGTCGTATCCGTATTCGGCGCGGAACTCGGCCATGATCTCGGGGTCGGTGAACCAGTCGTGGCGGAACCAGTAGAGGTTCGCGAACTGCTGGACGGGCAGCTGATACAGCTTGTCGTCGGGCGCGGTCGCCTGCGCTAGGCCGATGAAATCGTCCAGGTCCAGGCCGGGGTTCGTGAAATCGGCACCCTCGCCGGCCATCCAGTCGGTGATGTTGCGGACCTGCTGATAGCGCCAGTGGGTGCCGTCCAGGTCGGCATCGTTGATGTAGAGGTCGTAAACGTTCTCGCCGGTCTGCATCTGCGTCTGCAGCTTCTCGACGACGTCGCCCTCGCCGATCAGGTCATGGGTGACCTGGATGCCGGTGATGGCGGTGAAGGCCGGCGCCAGGACGCGGCTTTCGTATTCGTGGGTGGTGATCGTTTCCGACACCACGTTGATCGACATGCCGGACAGGGGCTGGGCGGCGTCGATGAACCACTGCATCTCGGCCTCCTGCTCCTCGCGGGTCAGGACGGACTGGTCGCCGATCTCGGCATCGAGGAACGCGCGCGCGGCCTCGATGTCGGCGAAGGCGGGGCCGGACAATGCCAGCATCACCGCGGTTGTGGACAGCAATCTCAGGCTCATTGGTCTTTCCCTCCCTGGGATTTTCGAGGTTGGCAGACGGCCGGCGGGACCCTCATCCCCCGCAGGCCAATGCGCTGTGTCAGACCCACCGAAAGACGGCGGCGGCCCAGACCAGGCAAACCAGCATCGCCCAGGGCAGTGCCGCCGTCGTCAGACCCAGCCAAGCCAGGGTGATGAAGGCAGAGCCCAGAAGCGTGATGAACAGACGGTCGCCCCGCGTCGTCTCGATCCCCAGGACGCCGCGACGCGGCGTTTCGGGAAACCGGACCGCCAGCACCGTGAAGGTTACCAGCAGCAACGCGATGGTGACGAAGAAGATCGCGGTCGGCAGCGTCCAGGCCATCCATGACATGGCGTATCCCCCTTACACGCGGCCCAGGGCAAAGCCCTTGGCGATATAGTTGCGGACGAACCAGATGACCAAGGCACCCGGCACGATGGTCAGCACCCCGGCCGCGGCCAGCACGCCCCAATCGACGCCCGATGCCCCTTGCGTCCGGGTCATGGTCGCCGCGATCGGCTTGGCCGCGACCGAGGTCAGCGTCCGCGACAGCAGCAGTTCGACCCATGAGAACATGAAGCAGAAGAAGGCCGCGACCCCGATCCCCGACGAGATCAGCGGCATGAAGATCCGGGTGAAGAACCGCCCGAAGCTGTAGCCGTCGATATAGGCGGTCTCGTCGATCTCCTTCGGCACGCCGCGCATGAAGCCCTCCAGGATCCACACGGCCAGCGGAACGTTGAACAGGCAATGCGCCAGCGCCACCGCGATATGCGTGTCGAACAGGCCCACCGACGAGTACAGCTGGAAGAACGGCAGCGCGAAGACGGCGGGCGGTGCCATGCGGTTGGTCAGCAGCCAGAAGAACAGGTGCTTGTCGCCCATGAAGTGATAGCGGCTGAAGGCATAGGCCGCCGGCAGCGCCACGGCCACGGAGATCACCGTGTTCATCACCACATAGATCAGGCTGTTCACGTAGCCCATGTACCAGGCCGGATCGGTCAGGATGGTCGCGTAATTGGCAAAGGTCAGGTTCCGGGGCCACAGGCCGAAGGTGCCGGTTATCTCGGCATTGGTCTTCAGGCTCATGTTGATCAGCCAGTAGATCGGCAGCATCAGGAACAGAAGATACAGGATCATGACGACGGCGCTGCCGTTGATGCGCTTGCCCATGCTCTCAGCCCCTTTTGTCCAGATTGGTCATGACCGTGTAGAAGACCCAGGAGATCAGCAGGATCACCAGGAAGTACATCAGCGAGAAGGCCGCCGCCGGACCCAGGTCGAACTGCCCGAGCGCCATCTTGACCAGGTCGATCGACAGGAAGGTCGTCGCGTTGCCCGGCCCGCCCCCGGTGACCACGAAGGGCTCGGTATAGATCATGAAGCTGTCCATGAAGCGCAGCAGGATGGCGATCATGAGGACGCCCGCCATCTTGGGCAGCTCGATATAGCGGAAGACCTTCCAGCGGCTGGCCTGGTCGATCCGCGCCGCCTGGTAATAGGCATCGGGGATCGACTGCAGCCCGGCATAGGCCAGAAGCGCGACCAGCGAGGTCCAGTGCCAGACATCCATCACGATGACCGTGGCCCAGGCATGGATCGGGTTCTGGGTATAGTTGTAGTTGATCCCCAGGGCGTCCAGCGTATAGCCCAGCAGGCCGATGTCGACGCGCCCGAAGATCTGCCAGATTGTGCCGACCACGTTCCACGGGATCAGCAGCGGCAGCGACATCAGCACCAGCACGACGCTGGCCCAGACCCCGCGTTTCGGCATGTTCAGCGCGACGAAGATGCCAAGCGGGATCTCGATCGCGATGATGATGGCCGAAAAGATCAGCTGGCGGCCAAGCGCGTTCCACATTCGTTCGGACGACAGCAGGTCCTGGAACCAGCCCGTGCCGTTCCAGAAGAAGACGTTGTTCCCGAACGTGTCCTGGAACGCATAGTTGACCACGGTCATCAGCGGGATCACCGCCGAGAACGCGACCAGCACCAGCACTGGCAGAACCAGGAACCAGGCCTTGTGATTGACGGTCTTTTCCATGGTCCCCCCTTACGCCGCCGCCACGCGCCAGTCGTCGGCATAGATGTTCACGCGGCCCGGATCGAAGACCGCGCGGGTCATGTCCGCGGTGATGGCCTGATCCTCTGGCGCGATGATGTTCAGGTCGTGCCCCATCAGGTCGGCGCGGATGATCCGGTGGCGGCCCACATCCTCGATCCGGCGGATGGTCACGGGCAGGCCCTGATCGGCGGACAGGCGCACATGTTCCGGGCGGATGCCCAGCTGGACCTTGCCCGACAGCGTGCCATAGGACCCGGCCAGCGCGGTCGTGCCGCCCGGAACCTGCGCCTGCGATCCCGCCACGGTGGCGGGCAGCAGGTTCATGCCGGGCGATCCGATGAAATAGCCCACGAAGGTATGTTCCGGCCGGTCGAACAGCTCCTCCGGCGTGCCGATCTGGACCACGCGGCCGTCATACATGACGACAACCTTGTCGGCGAAGGTCAGCGCCTCGGTCTGGTCATGGGTCACATAGATCATCGTGTGGCCGAAATCGTGATGCAGCTTCTTCAGCTGGGTGCGCAGCTCCCATTTCATGTGAGGGTCGATCACGGTCAGCGGCTCGTCGAACAACAGGGCGTTCACGTCCTTCCTGACCATGCCGCGGCCCAGGCTGATCTTCTGTTTCGCATCCGCCGTCAGGCCGCGGGCCTTGCGGTCCAGCATGTGCTCCATCCCGATCATCGCGGCGATCTGGGCCACACGCTCGGCCACATAGGCCTCGGGGCGGCCGCGGTTCCTCAGGGGAAAGGCCAGGTTGTCGCGCACGGTCATGGTGTCGTAGACGACCGGGAACTGGAACACCTGCGCGATGTTGCGTTCGGCGGTGGGCGCGCGGGTCACGTCCACCCCGTCGAACAGGATGCGTCCCTGCGACGGGATCAAGAGCCCCGAGATGATGTTCAGCAGCGTCGATTTCCCGCAGCCGCTGGACCCCAGCAGCGCATAGGCCGCCCCGTCCTGCCAGTCGTGGTTCAGCTCCTTGAGCGCGTAATCCTCCGGGCCCTTGGGATGGGCCGAATAGGAATGGGCGAGGTTCTCCAGCGTGATCTTAGCCATAACCCCTCCTCAGGCGGCGCTTGCATAGGCGGCGGGGGTGACCATGCGGCCATCCTCGGCAAAGACATAGACATGGCGCGGGTCCAGCCAGACCGGCAGCAGCTGCCCCAGGGGCAATTCGTGGACACCGTGGATCAGCCCGACCCACCGTTGCCCGTGATGGTCCAGATGGACGAAGGTCTCGGACCCGGTCAGTTCGGTCACGACCAGCTGCGCGTCGAACTGCACGGCGTCGGGGGCATGCCGCGACAGGTGCAGGTGGTTGGGCCGGAACCCGGCAAGATAGCGCCCGTCGGGCAGCGCGGGCATGCCCGCGACCGACGCCCGCCCGCCCGCCACCTGGAAGGGCAGGAAATTCATCGGCGGATCGCTGAAGACCCGCGCGGTGGTCGCATCCACCGGCTGGCGATAGACCTGCGGCGTCGGCCCGAATTGCGTCAAGCGGCCCTCCCACAGGGTCGCGGTGTTGCCGCCCAGCAGCAGCGCCTCCTCGGGTTCGGTGGTGGCATAGACAAAGATCGCGCCCGATTCCGCGAAGATGCGCGGGATTTCCACGCGCAGCTCCTCGCGCAGCTTGTAGTCCAGGTTCGCCAGCGGCTCGTCCAACAGCACCAGACCGGCGTTCTTGACCAGCGCGCGCGCCAGCGCGCAGCGCTGCTGCTGGCCACCCGACAGGTCCAGCGGCTTGCGGTCCAGCATGGGGGTCAGGCGCATCATCGCGGCGGTCTCGCGCACGCGGCGGTCGATTTCGGCGCGGTCGACACCCATCAGGCGCAGGGGGGACGCGATGTTCTCAAAGACGGTCATCGCCGGATAGTTGACGAACTGCTGATAGACCATCGCGACCTTGCGGTCCTGCACCCGCATGCCGGTGACGTCGCGGCCCTCCCACAGGATGCGGCCCCTGGTCGGACGGTCCAGCCCCGCCATCAGTCGCATCAGCGATGTCTTGCCCGACAGCGTCGGCCCCAACAGCACGTTCATCGTGCCGCGTTCCAGCACCAGATCGGTGGGATGGACATGCGCCTGCCCCTCGACCACCTTCGTCACGCCCTGCAATTCTAACGTCATGTCCCCTCCCAAGGCCCTCCTGACGGCGCGTCTATTCCGCGGCCGCCCCCTGCGCCCATCGGGCCTGTATCCACTGGTCCAGGACCTGCACCTGATCGGCGTCTAGGCGCAGCCCCAGCTTGGTCCGCCGCCAGACCACGTCGGTCGCGCGGCGGGCATATTCGTGATCCATCAGCCACACGACCTCCGCCTCGGTCAGGGTGGCGCCGAAATCGACGCCCAGGTCGGCGGCCTGCTGCGCCCCCGCAAGGATCGTCGCGGCCTCGGTCCCATAGGCGCGCACAAGGCGGCGGGCCCAATCTTCAGTCAGGAACGGATGATCCGCGCGCAGCCGTGCGACCAGCGCCGGCACCCCGTCGACAGGGAAATCCCCGCCGGGCAGCGCAACGCCACGCGTCCAGTCGCCGGGCAGGTTCGGAAAGAACGGCGCGATCTTGGCCAGCGCCGATTCCGCCAGCCGGCGATAGGTGGTGATCTTGCCGCCGAAGACGTTCAGCACCGGCGCGCCGCCGGTCTGATCGACCTTCAGCGTATAGTCGCGCGTCGCCGCCGTGGCGCTTTGCGCGCCGTCGTCATACAGCGGCCTCACCCCGGAATAGGACCAGACCACGTCATCCGCAGTCAGCTGGCGGCGGAAATACTGGTTCGCAAAGCCCAGCAGGTAATCGCGTTCCTGCGGCGTGCATTCCGGCTTGACCGACGGGTCCTGGTGGTCGGCATCGGTCGTGCCAATCAGGGTGAAGTCGGTCTCGTAGGGGATCGCAAAGATGATCCGCCCGTCGGTGCCCTGGAAGAAATAGCATTTGTCGTGATCATAAAGGCGCCGCGTCACGATATGGCTCCCCCGCACCAGGCGCACACCCTCGGTCGAATTCAGGCGGATCGTGCCCTGGATCAGGTCGCCGACCCAGGGTCCGCCCGCATTGACCAGCATCCGTGCGCGGTGCTTGGTCGTCCGGCCCGTCGCCACGTCCTGGGTGGTCACGATCCAGTGGTCGGGATGGCGATCGGCGGACAGCACCTTTGTGCCGGTCATCACCGTGGCGCCGCGCGCCTCGGCGTCGCGGGCGTTCAGGACCACCAGGCGCGAATCCTCGACCCAGCAGTCGGAATATTCATAGGCGTGGTGAAAGCGTTCCTGCAGCGGCGCGCCTTCGGGGGTGCCGTCCAGCGACAGCGTGCGCGTGCCGGGCAGGATCTTGCGGCCGCCAAGCGTGTCGTACATGAACAGCCCCAAGCGGATCAGCCAGGCGGGCCGGCGGCCCTTCATCCAGGGCATCACCATGCCCAGCAGCTTGGAGGTCGGCGTGTCCGATTCGAACCGCATGTCGGGGTGATAGGGCAGCACGAACCGCATCGGCCAGCTGATATGCGGCATCGCGCGCAGCAGCACCTCGCGTTCGATCAGCGCCTCGCGGACCAGCCGGAACTCGAAATACTCCAGATAGCGCAGGCCGCCGTGAAACAGCTTTGTCGAGGCGCTGGACGTCGCCTGCGCCAGGTCGCCCATCTCGGCCAGGGTGACGGACAGGCCGCGCCCGGCCGCATCGCGGGCGATCCCGCAACCGTTGATGCCGCCCCCGATCACGAACAGATCGACCGTCTTGCCTGTACCCGTCACGCGCCGCCATCCTTTCATGGACCCTGTCTATGTGTGCCGTCGTTCGCACCAAAAAGAAAGGATTTTATTTTCGTTTACGTTCATTTGTATTTTTCATATGTTTCTTATGGTCTTACAGAGAACACGTCACGGATTATGCCCTGAATTGGCATAGAAACGGCGTTTCCGATGCCGATACATCGCGCCATTCCTTGCACAATCTGCACAAACCGCAACAAAGCGAACATCTTGCCTGTTCGGCCGGGTCGTGCAAGATCGACGAAACCGCAAGGGGTGCCCCATGTCGCAAAGCTTCCGCCAGCCCGAGATCCTGGAGATCGCCCGCCGCGACGGCAAGGTCACGGTCGAAGGGTTGGCCGGGCATTTCGGCGTCACGCTGCAGACGATCCGACGCGACCTGACCGACCTCGCCGAGGCCGGCCGGCTGGAGCGTGTTCACGGCGGCGCGATCCTGCCCTCGGGCGTGGCCAATATCGGCTATGAGGAACGCCGCGCCCTGCACCACGACGCCAAGACCGCCATCGCCCGCGCCTGCGCCGCCGAAGTGCCCGAAAAGATTAGCCTGTTCCTGAACATCGGCACCAGCACCGAGGCCGTGGCCCGCGAGCTGCTGGGCCATCGCGACCTGCTGGTGGTGACGAACAACATGAACGTGGCGAACATCCTGGCGGCCAACACTGATTGCGACGTGATCGTCACCGGGGGCAGCCTGCGCCGCGCGGACGGGGGCCTGGTCGGCACGCTGGCGGCCGAGACCATCCGCCAGTTCAAGTTCGACCTGGCAGTGATCGGCTGCTCCGCGCTGGACCGCGACGGCGACCTTCTGGATTTCGACATCCAGGAGGTCGGCGTCAGCCAGACCATCCTGCGCCAGTCGCGCCGCACCTTCCTGGTGGCGGACCATTCCAAGCTGTCGCGCAGCGCGCCCGCGCGCATCGGATCGCTGTCGCAGCTGGACGCGATCTTCACCGACCGCCCCCTGCCCGGCGATCTGGCCCGCGCCTGCGAAGGGTGGCAGACCCGCGTGATGCTGCCCTGAATGCCGTCTACAGCGCCGCCAGCAGGGCGGCGGTCTGGGGCATGCGCGACAGGCTGGCCGCGATGCGGTCGCGCCACCGCGGGCCGCGCGACAGGGCGTCCTCATGCGCCTCGGCCAGATCGTCGGGGCGGTCGCGGGCCAGCGCGTCGATCAGGAACGCGGCCTGAGCGCGGTCCTTGGCGGATTTCAGGCGGTCATCGGCGCGACGGCGGTCTGCCACGATCAGCTTGTGGATGGCGAACCGTTCCGGGCGCGGCACCTGGACCAGCACGCCGCTGCGATAGGGGATGGCCGCGGGGATCGGATCCGCGATCAGATAGTTCAGATGGTGCAGCGCCTGCGCCTGCACCCCAAGCGCGGGCAGGTCGCGCAGCCCCTCCTCGCCAAAGGCCGGGGTCAGGAATTCGACCAGCGCATTTCCCTGCGTCTGCCGCCAGCGCCAGGCGCGGCCCGGCTGTAGGCTTGGCGCCGGGGCAAAGTCGAAATCGGCCAGGACCTGCGTGACCGGGGGCGCCGCCGCATCCTCCAGCGCCAGGGACAGGCGCTCAAAGCTGGCGATGTCCAGATCGTCTGTCTGCGCGGTCTGTTCCAGCGACAGGACCAGGTTCAGTTCCCCCTCGTACAGGCGAAAGGCGTGGGTGCCGACGACCGTGCCGCCAAGGCGGAACACCCCCGCCCCCGACAGCGCCGCCATCAGACTGCCGCTGGTCGGGTCCAGGCCCAGAAACCCCTCGGCCCGCAGCAGGCGCACCAGCCGGGCGCGATCGCGACGGCGCTGTTCGGCAGGCACCCGATCGTCGCGCAGCGCCTGCATGCGGGCGGCCATGTCCGGGCCGTCCTCTCCCAAATAGCGCTTGCGGACCTGGGTGCCGACGCGAAAGCTGTCGTACCAGTAGCCCCGCCCGTTGCGTTCGACCAGGGTAGGCGCGCCACGCAGATCACGCAGCCCCTCGTCGCGCAAGGCGCGCAGCAGGTCGTGATAGGCGGCATGGGCCAAGGCAGAATGGAATCGGGGCATCATGTACAACAGTTGTGATATCTGTTGAATACAATCATGTTCAACAGATGGCAAGACTGTTGAACATCATCAGCCCTGGGTCATGACTTGGTTGACCGCATGGCGGCGGGCCAGCTGGCGCCCCTCGGCCCCGTTCAGCATCCGACGCGCCGCCGGCCGGGTCGGACCGTCGGCGGCACCCGTCATCAGCCCCAGATCGGGGAACAGGGCCAGCACCTCGCGCCGGGCGGTCTCGGACAGGGTCTTCAGCGCGTCGGGGCTGGTGTGCAGCGTCTCGGCGCAGGCGCCTTCGGCGAGGACAAGCTGGTGCTCCTCGCAGACGAAATGCAGATAGGTCACGCCCCCCTGCCACGGCGCCGGACCCACCCCGGGGATAGAGGTCAGGTGCTGTGCCGCGACCAGCACCTCGGGTTCGTCGAACATCCGCCGGGCGATGCGCGACCCGACCAGAAGGCGGTGCTGGGGGGACACGACCAGGTCGCGGGCCGGGATGCCGGGGCCAAGCGCATCGCGCCGGATCAGGATCGGACGCCGGTCGGGTTCCGCGTGCAGCCGGGCGGGGCCAAGGGTACGGGTGCCGATCCATGCGATCCGCTGCAGGCCCGCATCGCGGGTCTGGACCGCCATGCCGGGGCGCAGCATCTGGACCGGCATGTCGCCCCCGGCGGTGCGGATCATCGTGTCGCGGGCAAAGCACATCACCCCGGCGGCAAAGGCGTGGGGCAGGCGCCGCACCTCGGCGATCAGCCGCGTGGCCCCCGGCAGGTCCGGCGCACCGTCGGGATAGAGGAACACCAGGCCCCCACCCCCGTCCAGCAACAGGACCGCCGTGCGCGGGCTGCCCAACGGGACCACGGCGGTTCCGGCCGCGAAGGCCGGCGTGACCGTGCCCGACCCCAGAACCACGGCTGGACGGTCAGGTTCGGGATGCACGATCCGCCCGATGTCCAGCGGCAGCCCGTCGTCCAGCGCCGCCCCGGAACGCCGCGGGCCGAACGTGTCCAGCCGCAGGACCTGTCGCCCGTCCAACAGCTGTCCCGCCAGGACAGGCCCGGCATAGTCGTGCAAACAGACGTCCTGGGCGTGCGACATGACGAGGCTCCGGCGCATGGGTCGTGCATCCGGAAGATACGCACCCACAGTACCGTTTGTTTCACCTTGGACGGGAATACTTGCGCGTTATGCACATGGCCGTGCGATGGCCTGTCACCCCAGCAGCATCCACAGCACCAGCGCCTTGGCGGCCAGCACCACACCGACGATCACAGGGACCGGCACGCCGGACAGGGGCGATCGGCGGACCGGCGGTCCGAACAGCCGCCGCTGGATCAGCGGCAGCACATTGGGCGCCGGCACCGATCCGAACTGCCCGTTCAGGGGCGACAGGCGCATCTGCCAGGCGGCGACCAGTCCCGCCCAGACCGGGTCGCGGGCCAGACGCCGATCCGCCAGGGCCCGCTGTTCCGGGTCCAGCAGGCCGATGGCGTATTCCGCAGCCATGATGTCGTCGGTCGAGGGGTCGGTCATTCGGGGTCCGTGAATTGATCCATGCAGGCGCGCAGACGCTGCAGCGATCGCCGCAGCCAGGTCTTCATCGTGTTCAGGGGAACGTCCGCATCGCGGGCCAGCTCCTCATAGCTCCAGCCGTCAAGATAGGCCCGGCGCACGGCCTGCGCCTTGTCTGCGTCCAGTTCATCCAGGCAACCGTCCAGCCGCGTCCGCTGATCGGCGGCGATCGCCTGCGCCTCGGGGCCCGGGCCGGGACCGGGCAGGCCCGGATCGACGGGCTGGGTGACCGGGCGCACCTGCCGCGACCGCAGCCGGTCGATGGCCGCGTTGCGGGTGATCGCCACAAGCCAGGTCCGCGGATTCGACAGCCGGGGGTCATAGCGACCGGCCCGCGTCCAGACGCGCACGAACACCTCCTGCAGCAGATCCTCGGCATCGGTGCGGTCGCGCAGCATCCGCAGCAGAATTGCGAACACCATGTCGCAATTCGTGCGATAGAAGTCGGCAAAGTCCGCCCGCGACCCGGCCGCGATGGCCACAAGCATCCGAACGTTGTCGTCGTGATCCGTCATGAACCGTACAGTCTTGATTTTTGATGGTCGTGCTGCATAGTTCCAGACTGGACCACAATTTCAAGTTGTCGATCATTTGATTCAAAACAGCCGGAGGGTACTGCCGAGATGAGCATCAGGACCAAGATCATGCTGATCGTCTTTGCCGGAATCCATATCCCCCTGATCGCGGCGGTGGCGGCGGTATCATTGCTGCACGTCACGGCGGTGCAGGCGCTGCTGATGATCCTTCTGCTGTCCACGCTGGCCGGCGCGGTGATGTCGATGCTGGCCGTCGCCCGCGTCATGCGTTCCCGATCCGCCATCGCGGCCTGACCCGAACCGTTCGGGCCCTGCAGAAAGATACGGGCCGCGGCGCCGAAGGTTTCAGCGCCGCGGCCCTATTTTCACGTCATACCTGCGGCGGTCAGCGGGCCGCGCGACGACGCGCCGCGGGTCCGGCGACGGCCGAGGGGACGTTGCCCTCCTCCTCGGCGCGCTCACCAGCATCGGCTGCGGATTGCGCGGCGTCAGGCTGTCCTGCACCGGCCTCGATCTCGGCGGTGGCGCGGGCCCAGTGGTCGGCCTCCTGGCCCTCGGGGCAGCCCTCGTTTTCCCAGATCTGATGGGCGCGGGCGCGGATCAGGTCGTCTTTGTCCAGATCGGTCATCATGTCCTCCATTGATGAGACTTCGGGTCGGGGCGGTCCTCACGCACGGGTCAGGGCCACCACGCTTTGCCATCCCAGGGGCAGAACCCCTGAAACGGTATCCATGCAGGCGACGTCGTCGCGCGCCGTGTCGATGCGCAGCGTCCAGTCGCCTTCGGGCAGGGCGAATTCGCCATCATCGCCCGCATTCACGATGATCAGGATCTCGGGCGCGTCAGTGGGCTGCAGCATCAGGCCCAGGATCCGCAACTCTCCTTCCGACCAGTCCGCGTCGGTCATCGCATCGCCGCGCGGGTGGAACCAGCGGGCGACGGGCTGGCCTTCGGGTCCGCTGAAATGCGTCTGTGCCAGACCGCTGTCCTTGCGGAACGCGGTCAGCGCCGCCACGGCATCGCGGATGTCGGCGCGCGCGCCGTCCCAATCCAGCCAGCTGATCTCGTTGTCCTGGCAATAGGCATTGTTGTTGCCGTCCTGGGAATTGCCCATCTCGTCCCCGGCCAGGATCATCGGCACGCCCTGCGACAGGAAGATGGTGGCCAGCATGCCGCGCACACGGCGAACGCGGGCGGTGTCGATGCCCGCATCGTCCGTCGGCCCCTCGGCGCCCAGGTTGTCGGACAGGTTGTGGTCGTGCCCGTCGCGCCCGTCCTCGCCATTGGCGTCATTGTGCTTGTCGGAATAGCTGACCGTGTCCCACAGGGTGAACCCGTCATGCGCCGCGACGAAGTTCACCGAACTGGTGGCTGGACGATGGCTGTGGTTGAACTGCACCGGCGATCCGACCAGACGCTCGGCGATGACGCCCAGCTGGCCGGAATCGCGGCGCCAGAAGGCGCGGGTGTCGTCGCGGAACTTGTCGTTCCACTCGCGGAACGGCCAGCGGTATCCGCCGACCTGATAGCCGCCCTCGCCGATGTCCCAGGGTTCGGCGATCAGCTTGATGCCGGACAGGACCGGGTCCTGGCGGATGGCATTGAAGAACGACCCGTCACGCTCGAACCCTTCGGATTCGCGGCCAAGGGTCGATGCCAGGTCGAACCGGAACCCGTCGACATGCATCACCTGCACCCAGTAGCGCAGCGAATCCATCACCATGCGCAGCACCATCGGATGCGCGACGTTCAGCGTGTTGCCGGTACCGGTGGTGTCGAAGCTGTGGCGCTTGTCCTCGGACAGCAGATAGTAGCTGGCATTGTCGATGCCGCGGAAGGACAGCGTCTGGCCCAGCTCGGACCCTTCGCAGGTGTGGTTGAAGACCACGTCCAGGATGACCTCTATCCCGGCCTTGTGGAACTTGCGGATCGCCTCCTTGACCTCGCGGATCTGGCCCGTCTTCAGATAAGGCGTATGAGGCGCGAAGAACGACAGGGTCGAATAGCCCCAGTAGTTCGACAGATCCTTCTCGACCAGATAGCGGTCGTTGGCGAAGGCATGGATCGGCAGCAGCTCGATCGCGGTGACGCCGATCTTTTGCAGGTGGCTGATCACCGGCTCGGTCGCCAGGCCGCGGAACGTGCCCTGCAGGTCCTCGGGCACGTCGGGATGGCGCTTGGTCACGCCCTTGACATGGGCCTCATAGATGACCGTGTCCGCCCAAGGCGTGCGCAGCGCGCGTTCGGTATCCCAGTCAAACCGGCTGTCCACGACCACGCCTTTGGGCATGAAGGGCGCGCTGTCGCGTTCGTCAAAGGACAGGTCGTCCTCGCCGATCGTATAGCCATGCAGCGCATCGTCCCAGATGATCTCACCACGCAACTCGCGGGCATAGGGGTCCAAGAGCAGCTTGTTGGGGTTGAAGCGGTGGCCGTTCTCGGGCTCGTAGGGACCGTGCACGCGATAGCCATAGACCTGGCCCGGCATGATGTCGGGCAGGTATCCGAACCAGATGCCCCCCTCCATGTCCGGCAAGGGCAAGCGGTACAGTTCCTCCTGGCCCTCGTCGTCGAACAGGCACAGCTCGACCTTGGTCGCGTGGTCGGAATACAGCGCGAAATTCGTCCCCTCGCCCATGAACTCGGCGCCCAGGATGTCGGAACGGGCCTGGGTGGCATCAAAGATAGGAGGGGTGGTCAGATCACGCATGAAGTCCTCGGCGGTTGGAAGGGGGTGGGGTGACGGAACGACGGATATGCGCGTGCGCGGCACGGCGGTCCAGCATCGTTTGCGTGATCAGGACGGTTCCCGCCGGGGTGCGGGTGAACCAGCGGGCGTCCTCGGTCGCATTCTCTCCGGTGACCAGTCCCGGGGGGACCTGCGTTCCGGGGGCGACCAGCGTGCAGGTCAGGCGGGCGCTTTCGGGCACCACGGCGCCCGGCATGGCGATGCTGCCGCGTCCCAGGTACCAGTCGGATGCCGGGCTGGCGAAAGGCAGGCGCGCGGGCTCGGCCGACACGAAATCCAGCTGCGCGCGACGCAGTGCGTCCAGCGTGCCCACGTCGCGCCAATAGCCGCGGCCCGACGGCCCGGCGGGCATCCGCCACACGCCGGCCACGCCCTGCGCCACGGCATCGGGGATCACGTCATGGCCGAAATCCATCGCCTCGACCGGACGGTCGAACAGTGCCTCCTGCAGCCAGCGGCGGTCGAAGACATAGATGCCCATCGACACCATAGCCCGATCGGGCTGATCGATCATGCCGGGGGGATCGGCGGGCTTTTCCAGGAACGACAGGATGCGACCCTGCGCGTCGGCCTGCATGACGCCAAAGCCGCGCGCCTCGGCCCGGGGTACCGTGTCGACGGCCACGGTCACCGCCGCCCCCGATACGCGATGCGCCGCCAGCAGATCGGCATAGTTCATGTCATAGACATGGTCGGCCGCCAGGATCAGGACCTGATCGCCACCCATCGCCTCCAGCGCGTCCCAGGTCTGGCGCGCGGCGTCGGCGGTGCCCATGAACCGGTCCTGACCATCGCGCAGGGCCAAGCCGGCCTGGGGGAAACGATGGCCCCACCGTGTCGGCAGGTGGTGATGCAGGCTGTGCGGCGCGTATTGCGTGGCGACCAGCATCCGCGGCAGGCCGGAGCGCACGGCATTCGCCATTGCAAAGTCGATGATGCGGTTCGCGCCCGCAAAGGGCACGGCAGGCTTGCTGTCGCGGGCGGTCAGTTCATGCAGGCGCGTGCCCTTTCCCCCCGCCAGCAGAAGGGTCGCGACCCCGGTGACGGGGACGGGCGCAGGACGGGTGACGGGGGTGGCCAGGCGCGGCACGGCGGGCATGTATTCTGACATGGCGACATCTCTTGCAGGCTAGGGTTTCATCCCGCCATGCTGCCCGATGGAGGAGGGCTTGTGGCGCGTCACCTGTCGAACCGCCATGCCCTCCGGTTGTTCCCACGCGCGTCAAATATCAATCGGGCGAAAGGGGGTCATGCCTCTCTCAGATGCACCCGGCAGCCGTCGGGCCCATGCCAGTCCAGAATTGCGGCACCGTCGTCGGCCGGTGCCGCCCCGCCGGGCAGATCCAGGCGGGCGATCAGCTGACGCTTGCCCGCGCGGCGGGTCAGGCCGATGCCCGCATTGTCGATCTGGACCCGCGTGTCGGCATCGTGCAGCAGGTCGGCCATCTGCGCCCGCAACGCCAACAGGCAATGGGTCCAGCGGGCCTTGACGGCGCCGATGTCGTCTCCCTGATCGCCCGCGGCCAATGCATCCCACGGCACGGGGCGGCGGTTGTCCGGGTCGGTCAGTGCCAGGAACAGGCCCTGCGTGCCCTGATAGACGTCGGGAAAGCCCGGCATGACTATCTTGAACATCAGCTGCGCCAGGATCAGCGCCTGTCCCCGTTCCAGCAGCCGCGTCAGGGCGGCGGGCGCATCGCGGTCCCACTCCTCCAGCAGGGCGCGGCCCAGATCGGCGATGCGCCCCTCGACCGCCTCGTCGGGGTTGGTCCAGTAGCTTTCCTGCTTGGCCTCGCGCAGGGCCTTCTCGACATGGGTGTTGACGCGTTCGCCCGCATCCTCGGCCCCGTGCAGGGCCAGGGCGGTCTGCACCATGTACCACCGCCAGCGCGGGTCCACGCCCTTCGCCTGCGGCATCCGGGCCGCGGCCTGATCCAGCGCCGTGAGATCCTCCGGCAAGTGGCTTGCGGCGATCAGGCGCGCACGGGCATCCTCGGACCGCTTGCTGTCATGGGACGAGGTCAGAACCATGTCGCCCACGCGGCGGCGGGCCATGGCCTCGGTCGCCTCGGGCCCGGTGATGGTCGCCTCGTCGGGTTCGGCGCCGACCTCGTTTGCGGGCAGATAGCGGGTCCAGCGGAAGCCGGCCGTGTCCTCCTGCGCCTTGGCCAGCAGCGCGCCCGAGACCTGCTGCAACCGCGTGACGAAGGCCTGCTGCGCGGGCGTGGACGGCTCGGCCCAGACCCCGGCCAGCTGTCGCACCACAAGGTCGCTGCGCAACCCCTTGGCGGCCTCCTCGGCCACCTGCTCGATCAGCGCGCGATCATCGGCGCCTGCGCCCCGTGCGGTGACATAGGTGCGATAGCGCGGCGTGGCGATCAGCAGCGCGGTCACCGCCTCGCGCAGGGCCTCGGGGCCGGGTTCGACCTCCGAGACCGGCGCCAGCGCATGGGCCGCCATGCGCGACAGCTGCATCCGCTCGGCGGCCAGCTCGTTGTCCAGGATCTCGTGCTTGGCCTGCGTCAGAGTGTCGGCAAAGGACGGCGTCGGGCCGATGGCGTCATGCCAGGCATCATCCAGACGCCCCAGCCCCGCGGCGGGCGTCAGCATGCGGGTGATCAGGCGCCCGGCTTCATAGCCGGTCGTGCCCTCGGTCGCCCAGGCATCGGGCAGCGGTTCGTCGCCCGTCAGGATCTTCTCGATCCAGATCGGCGTGTCGGGCAACGCCGCCGCCAGCCTGTCCAGATAGTCCGCAGGATCGGCCAGCCCGTCGACATGGTCGACCCGCAGACCTTGAACCTGACCGCTGCGCACCAGCTCCAGGATCAGCGCGTGGGTGTCCTCGAACACCGACGGGTCCTCGACCCGCATGCCGATCAGGTCGGTGACGTTGAAGAACCGCCGATGCGTGATGCCGTCCCGCTCCAGCACGTGATGGACCAGCCGCCAGTGCTGCGCCTCGTGCAGGGCCCGCAGATCGTCGGTGGCATTCGTGCCGGGCGCCAGCGGCAGCGCCAGATCGCCGAACATCCACTGGCCGTCGCGGACACGGAACGCGCCCTCGGTCAGCATCTGCTCGAACGGGGCGGGCAGCCAGGGCAGGACCAGCGGGCCCGCCTGCCAGTCGATGTCGAAATGCCGGGCGCGCGGGCTGGACCGGCCATGCGTCAGCACGTCGGCCAGCCACGGATTCTGCACGGAAAACGCGGTGTGGTTCGGCACGATGTCCAAGATGATCCCCAGGTCGCGCGCCTTGGCCTGTTCGGCCAGCGCGGCAAACCCCTCTGCCCCGCCCAGGCTATCGTCGATCCGGGTCGGATCGGTGATGTCATAGCCGTGGGTCGACCCCTCGGTCGCGGCGAAGATCGGCGACAGGTACAGGTGGGACACGCCCAGATCGGCGATCTGGTCCAGGCGTGCGGTCAGGGCCGCGAAATCCACCCCCTCGCGCAGCTGGATGCGGCAGGTGGCAGTCGGAATACGCGGAATCATGACAAGGCTTTCACGGTCAGGGAAAAGAGATCGCCGGGCTGTCCCACGGACAGGTCGGCATCGGGCAACGGTGTCGGGTCAGGCTGGCCCAGGGCCAGCGACAGCGCAAGGCCGCCGCCGGGGAACTGCCACAGGGCGCGGATCAGGCCCGGCCCCTCGCGGGTGACGCTGGCCTCGGGCTTGCCACTGTTCAGCAGCGGCACGACATGGGCCGCGCGGAACGCCAGAGCCCGGCGGGTCAGGTCCATCCAGTCGCGGGCGTCGGCATCGTCGCGCCAGCCAAGGCGCGACCGCTCCATGGTCGCGGGGTCGATCGGGTCCGGCACGCCGTCGCCCAGACTGGCGATGCCCGGAAACTCGGATGCGCGGCCCTTGCGGACGGCCTCTCCCAGATCGCCCGAATAATCGGCAAAGAACTGGAACGGCGCGGTCTCTCCGCGCTCCTCTCCCATGAAGACCATCGGCACATAGGGCGCGATCAGCAGCAGCGCATAGGCGACGCGGACGGCCTCGGGCCTGGCCAAGGTCAGCAGGCGCTCTCCCAAGGCGCGGTTGCCGATCTGGTCATGCGTCTGGATCGCGTTCACGAAGGCCGTCGGCGGCAGGTGACCGCAGGGCGCGCCGCGCGGATGGTCCAGGCCTTCGCGCGGCTGGCCCTCCTCGATGTGGCCGCGCGACAGGGCCAGCGTCAGGTCGGCGATCGGGTCGACCGCAAAGCTGGCGTAATAGCTGTCCGATTCCCCGGTCAGCGCGACATGGACCGCGTGATGGAAATCATCGTTCCAGCTGGCGTCATAGCCCACCTCGCGCAGGTCGGGGATGTTGCGCTCGTCCTCGGTGATCAGGTGGCGGCGGGGGGTCAGGGTGGCGATCTCGGCGGCCAGGTCCTTCATGAACTCGGCCGAACCCGGCCCGGTGATCTGGTGCACCGCGTCCAGCCGGAACCCGTCGAAGCCATAGTCCCGCAGCCAGTGCATCGCGCAGCCGATCCAGAAATCGCAGACCTGCGGACGCGAGAAATCGATCGCCGCGCCCCAGGGCGTATGCCGGTCGGGGTCGAAGAAGTCCGGCGCCGCGTGGTGGATCCACGCGCCGTCCGGGCCGAAATGGTTCATCACCAGGTCCAGGATCACCATCATCCCGCAATCATGCGCGGCGCGGATCAGCCGGCGCAGATCGCCCGGACTGCCATAGGCCGGATGCGGGGCATAGGGCAGCACGCCGTCATAGCCCCAGCCCCGGTTGCCGGGAAACTGGCCCACGGGCAGCAGCTGGATCGCGGTGAAGCCAAGCGCCGCCAGTCCCGGCAGCCGGTCGACGGCGGCAGAGAACGTGCCCTCGGGGGTGAAGCAGCCGACATGCAGCTGATAGATGACCGCCTCGGACCAGGGGCGTCCTGCCCATTCCTGCGGCATCGGCGGGTCGGTCACCACGGATGCGTCGTTCACGCCCCCCGCCTGCAGCCGGCTGGCCGGGTCGGGCATTTCGGTGCCGTCCACGCGGAACAGATAGCGGGCGCCGGGGGTGGCATGGCTGCGGGCCTGCCAGATGTCCAGATCGCCCTTGTGCATGGGCTGCGCCTGCCCGTCGACCACCAGGTCGACCTGTTGCGCGCGCGGCGCCCACAGGCGGAAGGTCAAGCCGTCGTCATCCCGCACCGGTCCCCAAAGGTGTCGCATCGTCCCGGTCCCTCCGACAGTGGCTGCGGGGGTCAATGACCGGGATGCGAAGGCGTTCCCGCATTCTGACAAAAAGCAATCGGATCAGGCATCCAACGGCGGTGGCGCGGCCGTCTGACCAATGAACAGGCGGTGGCCGTCATGGGTGACGGCCCAGACCCCGCGGTCACCCATCTCGACCAGCACGCTGCGATCCTCGGCGGCGGCCTCGAAGACCACGACAAGGTTGCGCAGCATGTCCAACGTGAATTCGGCCCGTGCCTGAACGGCCAGGGGGCCCGGCCGGGCATGGGCGGTCGGCTCTTTCATCGGGACCTCGGACAAGGGTGACATTCACAACGTGCAGAATATCACAGATACCCACCCCGGGAATAGCCCTATGGGGTCATCCCTCGCCGGGGTCGATCCGGGCCAGCGGCGCCCCATGCGCCAGGGTCGCGCCCTCTGCCGCAAGGCGGGTCAGGCGACCGGCATGCGGGGCCTCGATGCTGGTCTCCATCTTCATGGCCTCGATCACGGCGATCACCTCTCCGGCCTGGACCTGCGCCCCGTCGGCCGCCTGCCACAAGGACAGCGTGCCCGCAACCGGCGCGCCGATGCAGCCGGGATCGGCCACGGCCTCCTGCGGCGCCGCAGGGGCGGCCGCGGCCAGCACCCCCTGGGGCAGCGCCAGGTCATGACGCCTGCCGTCGATCTCGATCGACAGGCGCAGCATGGGCTGGTCCGGGACGGGGGTCACACGGTCGGCGGGCTGGACCGCGGCGGCCAGGCGGTCGGCGAAATCCGTCTCGATCCAGCGCGTGTGGACCGCGAAATCATCCGTGAACTCCGGCGCCTCCAGCACAGCGCGGTGAAAGGGCAGGACGGACGCCACGCCCTCGATGCGGAACTCGCGCAGCGCGCGGCGGGCGCGGGCGATGGCGGTCGCGCGGTCGGGGCCGGTCACGATCAGCTTGGCCATCATCGAATCGAACTGGCCCGCGACCTCGCCGCCCTGCTCGACCCCGCTGTCCAGCCGGACGCCGATGCCGCCGGGCGCGGACCACAGCGTGATCGGCCCGGGGGTCGGCAGAAAGCCCCGGCCCGGGTCCTCGGCATTGATGCGGAACTCGATCGCGTGGCCGGTGGGTTCGGGGACGCTCTCATCAGTCAGGCGTGCGCCTTGGGCCACGCGGATCATCGCGCGGACGATGTCGATGCCGGTCGTCTCCTCGGTCACCGGGTGTTCGACCTGCAGGCGGGTGTTCACCTCCAGGAAGCTGATCGTGCCGTTGGCCGACAGCAGGAACTCGACCGTGCCCGCGCCGCTGTAGCCCGCATGGGCGCAGATGGCGCGGGCGCTGTCATGGATGCGGGCGCGCTGATCGTCGGTCAGGAAGGGGGCGGGGGCCTCCTCGACCAGCTTCTGGTTGCGGCGCTGCAGCGAACAGTCGCGGGTGCCCAGCACCTTGACCGTGCCGTGCCGGTCGGCCAGCACCTGCGCCTCGATATGGCGGGGGCGGTCCAGGAACTGCTCGACATAGCATTCGCCGCGACCGAAAGCGGTGACCGCCTCGCGGGTGGCGGCGTCGAACAGCTCCTCGACCTCGGCCAGGTCGCGGGCCACGCGCATGCCGCGACCGCCGCCGCCGAAGGCCGCCTTGATCGCCAGCGGCAGGCCGTGCTCGCGGGCGAAGGCCAGCGCCTCGGCCCCGCTGGCGATGGGACCGGGGCTGCCCGCGACCAGGGGCGCGCCCACGGCCTGGGCGATCTCGCGCGCGCGGATCTTGTCGCCAAGCGCGTCGATCACGTCGGGGTCGGGGCCGATCCACAGGATGCCCGCATCCTGCACCGCGCGGGCGAAATCGGCGTTTTCCGACAGGAAGCCATAGCCGGGATGGATCGCATCGACCTCAGCGCGCGCGGCGATGGCCAGCACCTTGGCCGCGTCCAGATAGGTGTCGGCGGGGCGATGCCCCTCCAGCGCCCAGGCCTGATCGGCCGCCCGCACGAAGGGCGCGTCGCGGTCCGGATCGGCATAGATCGCCACCGATTCGATGCCCTCGTCGGCGCAGGCGCGGATGACGCGCAGGGCGATCTCTCCGCGGTTGGCGATCAGGATGCGGCGGATCGGGGTCAGGGGGGTGTCACGAAACATCGGAGGCCTCCGGGTCGATATCGGCAAAAGGGGCGTCGGCGGCAAAGCGGATGCGCGTGCCGGGCGGCAGCTGTCCCGCCAGGTCCAGCGCCGCAGGGTGCAGCGTCGCGATGACCGGATAGCCGCCGGTCAGCGGATGGTCGGCCAGAAACAGCACGGGATGGCCGGAATGGGGTACCTGGATGGCGCCGGTCGCGGTGCCCTCGCTTGGCAGCTCGCGCGCGTCCTCGCGGGTCAGCGCCTCGCCCGACAGGCGGATGCCCACGCGCGAGGATTGCGGCGTGACCGTCCACTCCTGCGCCAGGAACCGCTGGACGGTCGCCTCATCGAACCAGTCGGTGCGCGGGCCCAACGTCACGGGCAGGGTGACGACCGCCCCTGCTTGCGGCAGGTCCGGACCGGGGCCGGGATCGGTCACCGCCCCCGCCGCGCGGCGCGCCGGGGCCAGCGCATCGCCCGCCATCAGCGGCACGGGCCCGATCTGCGCCAGCGTATCCGTGGCACAGGAGCCCAGCACCGGGGCCACGTCGAACCCGCCCCGGATCGCCAGATAGCTGCGCATGCCGCGGGCGGGCGGGTCGATGGTCACCTCGTCCCCCGCATCCAGCGCGAAGGCCACGGGCTGCGCCTGCGCGCCCACGCGGGCCGTCGCGGCACCCGTCAGGGCCAGGGTCATCGCCACCTCCGCCCGCAGGCGGACGGGGCCAAG
>NZ_JXYF01000154.1:0-302 GCF_000967735.1 Paracoccus sp. S4493 | reverse complement strand
GACAGCACCGGGATCAAGTTTCTCGGCGATGGAGAATGGCTGGCGCACAAGCATGGCACCCACCGCAAGCGCCAGTATCGCAAGGTCCACCTGGCAATGGATACAGACACCGGCGACATTCGGGCGGTGGAGTTCACTTCCAGCCGCGAAGGCGACGGTCCTGAGCTATCTGACCTTCTGAAGCAGATTCCGCCGGAGGGGCTGGTCGGCACCGTGACCGGCGACGGTGCCTTCGACACCCGGCGATGCCACACCGCAATCGTGGACCGTGGCGGCACGGCCATCATCCCGATCCGGAAGAA
>NZ_JXYF01000153.1:0-410 GCF_000967735.1 Paracoccus sp. S4493 | reverse complement strand
AACTTGATCCCGGTGCTGTCCACCAGCAGGTTCAGAGGACCTGGTGCGCGCCGGCAGGATATCTGGACAGTGAGGGTTTTTTGTCTGCGGCTCATCGTGGAGAAGTCCGGCACGGGCCAGTCGAGCTCGACCATCTCCAGGATGCTGGCCACCGTTCCGGTTGTCTGCCGAAGCGGCAGCCCGAAGAGCACCTTCACCATCAGGCAGAACTGGATGGCCGCATCCGAGAACACCGGCGGGCGACCACGACGACCCGCCTTGTTCCCCAGCCACACCATGTCCTTGTCCATCCAGATCAGTGGCGATCCACGCCGCCTCAAAGCCTCGTTGTAGGACTTCCAGTTTGTCATACGGTAGCGGGCAGCCTCAGGTTTGCTCATGCCGAGACGCTTACCGTGGCCCCCGGCTGC
>NZ_JXYF01000152.1:0-27833 GCF_000967735.1 Paracoccus sp. S4493 | reverse complement strand
CCCCGGCGGGCGCGCTGGCCGGGCGGCCCCGGTCGGACATGCCCGATCCGGGCGCGATCGTCTGCGCCTGCCTTGGCGTGGGGGTGAACACGATCCGTCAGGCGATCGGGCAGGGATGCGCCGGCGTCGCGGCCCTGGGCCAGGCCACCGGCGCGGGCACCAATTGCGGATCGTGCCGCCCCGAACTGGCGGCCCTGCTGGCCGGCGCGGCACGGCTGCAGGCGGCGGAATAGCCGCCTATGCCGCCCCGTCGCGTCGGAGCCGCGCGTTGAAGCGGGCGATCTCGCGCGGTTCGGGGGCGGCGCCGGTATAGATCTGGACATAGGACGGGATGCGCGACAGGCGGGGCTCGATGTCCTCGGACGACTGCATCGAGATGTAGCCGATCTGGACCAGATAGATGGTGCGCGCGCGGACATCGGCCGACATCGGGTCATGGCCCCAATGCGCCATCATCCGCGTCAGCGCGGCGATGCGCGTGGCATCGGCGACCGTGACGCGGTCGGCCACCGCCTGGTCCTGCAACGCCCAGCTGCGCACCGCGAATTCCAGCCGCGAATCAAAGACGCCCGGTGTCAGGAAACAGCACAGGACGTTCAGCATCGCCTCGGCCTGGGTTTCGGCATATTGGCGCGTTGCCGCGATCAGGGGCACCGTGGTCCGGGCGTGCCAGCCATCCAAGAGGGCGGCCAGCAGCGCCTTGCGGTCGTGAAAGAACCAGTAGAAGCTGGTGCGCGACAGGTTCAGCTGGCGCGCCAGCGGCATGATCTTGACCGCGTCCACGCCGCCTTCGATCAGCGCGCGATAGCCCGCATCCAGCCAGCCGTCCCGCGATCCCCGCCAGCCCGCGCCGGCCATTTCCTGTGCATCCATGCGGGAACCCTAGGCGGTGGCCGCAACCCCTGCAAGACATCACTCCGCCCAAAGTATGCAGTGCTGTCTTTTTATTTGACACAGGTGAACATTTTGCGCCGTATGACCCTGATCGGTTTCCCAAACGGCAGGCACGGATGTCCCAAGACCCCCTTCTGCGGCCCTATCGGCTGAAACATCTGACCCTGCGCAACCGGATCATGATCACCAGCCATGAACCGGCCTATCCCGAGGACGGGATGCCCAAGGATCGCTATCGCGCCTATCATGTCGAACGGGCCCGGGCGGGGGTGGCGCTGACCATGACGGCAGGGTCGGCGGCGGTGTCGCGCGACAGCCCGCCGGTCTTCAACAACATCCTGGCCTACAAGGACGAGGTCGTCGGATGGATGCGCAAGCTGGTCGACGAATGCCACGACCACGGCGCGGCGGTGATGATCCAGCTGACGCATCTGGGACGTCGCACCCGGTGGGACAAGGGCGACTGGCTGCCCGTGGTGGCCCCCGGCCACGAACGCGAGGCCGCCCATCGCGCCTTTCCCAAGCGGATCGAGGATTGGGACATAACCCGCATCACCCGCGATTTCGCGGATGCCGCTGAACGGATGCAGGCCGCGGGCGTCGACGGGATCGAGCTGGAGGCCTATGGCCACCTTCTGGAACAGTTCTGGTCGCCCCTGACCAACGACCTTGAGGCACCGTGGGGCGGCAGCCTGGAGAACCGCCTGCGCTTCACGATGCAGGTGCTGGGCGCGATCCGCGACCGCTGCGGGCCGGATTTCATCGTCGGCCTGCGCTATACCGGCGATCAGGTGCTGGCCGGCGGCATGGGTGCCGAGGAGGGGTTCCGGGTGTCGCATCTGCTGAAGGACAGCGGGCTGGTCGATTTCCTGAACGTGGTGCGCGGCCATATCGACTCCGATGCCGGGCTGACCGACCTGATCCCGGTGCAGGGCATGCGCAACGCGCCGCATCTGGAATTCGCGGGCCGGATTCGGGCCAAGACGGGGTTTCCGACCTTTCACGCCGCCAAGATCCCCGACGTCGCGACCGCGCGTCACGCCATCGCCGCGGGTCTTCTGGACATGGTGGGCATGACGCGGGCGCACATGGCCGACCCGCATCTGGTGCGCAAGATCATCCAAGGCCGCGAGGATGACATCCGCCCCTGCGTCGGCGCCAACTATTGCCTGGACCGCATCTATCAAGGCGGGCTGGCCTTCTGCCTGCACAATGCCGCGACCGGGCGCGAGGAGACGATGCCCCACGACATCCCGCCCGCGTCCGACAGGCGCCGCGTGACGATCGTGGGCGCCGGTCCCGCCGGGCTGGAGGCGGCGCGCGTGGCTGCCGAACGCGGGCATGCCGTGACCGTCTTCGAGGCCGCGGACAAGCCAGGCGGCCAGATCCGCCTGACCGCCCAGCAGGAGCGGCGGCGCGAGATGATCTCGATCATCTCGTGGCGGATGGCGATGTGCGAAAAGCACGGCGTGTCGTTCCGCTTCAACAGCTATGCCGAGGTGGACGACGTGCTGGCCACCGACCCCGACGCGGTGATCGTGGCCACCGGCGGGCTGCCCCATACCGAGGTGCTGGGCGCGGGCAACGACCTGGTCTGTTCGGCCTGGGACATCCTGTCGGGCGATGTGAAACCGGGCCAGGACGTGCTGATCTTTGACGACGCGGGCGACCATGCGGGCCTGCAGGCCGCCGACATCATCGCCGCCACCGGCGCGCGGGTGGAGATCGTGACCCCCGACCGCGCCTTCGCCCCCGAGGTCATGGCGATGAACCTGGTCCCCTACATGCGCAGCCTGCAGCGCCGGGATGTGACCTTCACCGTGACCTGGCGCCTGGTGTCGGTGGTGCGCGACGGCAATCGCCTGCGCGCCACGCTTGGCAGCGACTATGGCGACATGACCCGCGAAAGGCTGGTCGATCAGGTGGTGGTGAACCATGGAACGCGGCCGCTGGACGATCTGTATTTCGACCTCAAGCCCCTGTCGCGCAATCTGGGCGCGGTCGATTACGACGCGATGATCGCGGGCGGGGCGCAGGATGTCGCCGCGAACCCCGACGGGCGGTTCCGCCTGTTCCGCATCGGCGACGCGGTCGCCGCCCGCAACACCCATGCCGCGATCTATGACGCGCTGCGGCTGGTCAAGGACCTTTGACGGGCCATGGCGCCCCAACCGACATCAACCGGGAGACTGACGATGAGACATCTTCTATCCATGACGACCCTGGCCCTGGGCACCGCGCTTGCGGTGCCCGCCGCGGCGCAGGACGCACCGGGGACCTGCGGTGATCTGTCGATCGCGCAGATGGGCTGGACCTCGGCCGAGATCATCACCGAGGTGGCCAAGTTCCTGCTGGAGCAGGGCTATGGCTGCGACGTGACGCTGGTCAAGTCGGACACCATCCCGGCCATCACCTCGGTCGCCGAGAACGGAGAGCCGGACATCGTCACCGACCTGTGGCTGAATTCGGCCGGAGAGGCCTATACCCGGCTGGAGGCCGAGGGCACCATGGTGACGCTGGCAAACGTCCTGGACCCGGGCGGGATCGAGGGCTGGTGGATCCCCACCTATCTGGCCGAGGCGCATCCCGAACTGACCACCATCCAGGGCGTGCTGGACAATCCCCAGCTGGTGGGGCGGTTCAACAACTGCCCCGAAGGCTGGGGCTGCCGCGTGGTCAGCGACAACCTGATCCGCGCGCTGGACCTGGAGGGCGCGGGCATCGAGGTGTTCAACCACGGGTCGGGCGAAACGCTGGCATCGTCGATGGGATCGGCGGTCAGCGCGCAGGAGCCTTGGTTCGGCTATTACTGGGGCCCCACCGTGCCGCTTGGCAAGTATGACATGACCCGGATCGACCTTGGCAGTTATGACGAGGCCAAGTTCACGCCGCTGCAGAACCCGAACGCGCCCGACCCGCAGGTGTCCGATTTCCCCGAGGCGCCCAGTGTCACCGCCGTCACCGCCGCCCTGGTGGACGAGCAGCCCGAGGTGGTCGAGTTCCTGCGCAAGATGACCTTCAAGACCGACGAGCTGAACACCCTGCTGGCCTGGCAGGACGAGAACAGCGCATCGGCCGAGGAGGTGGCGGTCCATTACCTGACCACCAACACCGACGCCTGGTCCGGCTGGCTGTCGGACGACGCCAAGGGCAAGCTGTCGGCCCTGCTGGGCCAGAACTGACCGGCGGGCCGGGCCCGGGGCGATCCCCGGCCCGGCCTGGCGGACGCGCATCCATCGGGGGACTGACATGGCGACCTATGACGGGCTGTTCGACGCCCTGGGGCTGAGGGCATGGTGCGACGCGGGCGGCGGAGGGGGCGGGCCGATGTCGATGGCCGACCTGATGGCGCGGGCATCGGGCGGTTCGGCCGCACCGGCGGGGTCGTGGTGGGACCTGCCGCTGCCGTCGCTGAACAACCTGCACGCGGCCTGCGGTGCGATCTGGCAGACGCGCGACCTGACCCTGGGTCTGGAACGTGCGTTCCTGTCGGCGCGCGACGCGCTGCGCATCGTGCTGGACCCGGTGACCCAACCGCTCAGCTGGATGCTGCGCCAGATGATCTGGCTGATGGTGGCGACGCCGTGGTTCATCATGCTGCCCCTGCTGCTGGCCGTGACCTGGGCGGTGGCGCGGTCCTGGCGCGTGGTCGGGCTGGTGGCGCTGTCCCTGGGGTTCCTGGCCTTCGTCGACCATTACACCGAGGCGATGCAGACGCTGGCGATCATCTTTGTCTGCGCCTTCATCTGCGTGCTGATCGGGGTGCCGGTCGGCATCGCCATGTCGCGCAGCGCCGCGCTGCGCCGGATCGGCACGCCGGTGCTGGACATGCTGCAGACGCTGCCGGCCTTCGTCTATCTGATCCCGCTGATCTTCCTGTTCAGCGTGACCGAACCCAAACTGTACGGCATCGCAATCATTCTCTATGCGATCGTTCCGGTCATCCGCCTGACCGACCTGGGCATCCGCCTGGTCGATCCCGACGTGATCGAGGCCGCCGACGCCTTCGGCATGACCCGCGGGCAGAAGCTGTGGCGCGTCCAGATCCCGCTGGCCCTGCCAAACATCATGGCGGGCGTGAACCAGACCATCATGATGAGCCTTGCGATGGTGGTCATCGCGTCGCTGGTCTCGGCGCCGGGCCTGGGCGTGCTGGTGCTGCGCGGCATCCGCAACCTGGAACTGGGCGTGGGGCTGGTGGCGGGCTTCGGCATCGTGCTGCTGGCCATCATCCTGGACCGCGTGACCAAGGCATCGCTGGCGCGCATCGACGTCAGCCGGGACGGCCGCTGATGGATGCCCCGGTCAAGATCCGTATCCGCAATCTGTACAAGATCTTCGGCAGCAGGCCCGCCGCGGTTCTGCCGCAGGTGCTGGAGGGCCTGTCCAAGCCCGAGCTGCTGGCGCGCCACAACCACGTGCTGGGCCTGCGCGACATCAACGTGGACATCCGCGAGGGCCAGATCACCGTCATCATGGGCCTGTCCGGGTCGGGCAAGTCCACGCTGATCCGCCACCTGAACCGGCTGATCGAACCCACCGCCGGAAAGGTGCTGGTCGACGGCGACAACATCCTGACCTGGAACGAACGCCGCCTGCGCGACCTGCGGCGGCGGACCATGTCGATGGTGTTCCAGAAATTCGCGCTGCTGCCGCATCGCACGGTGCTGGACAACGCGGGCATGGCGCTGCTGACGCAGGGGGTGCCGCGCGCGGGATACGAGGCCGACGCCCGCGCCTGGCTGGACCGGGTGGGCCTGGGCGGATACGGTGCGCATTTCCCCCACCAGCTGTCGGGCGGCATGCAGCAGCGGGTGGGCATCGCGCGGGCGCTGACCTCGAACGCGGGGATCATGCTGATGGACGAGGCGTTCTCGGCGCTGGACCCGCTGATCCGCACCGACATGCAGAACCTGCTGCTGGAGCTGCAGGCGGAACTGCACAAGACCATCGTGTTCATCACCCACGACCTGGACGAGGCGCTGAAGCTGGCCGATCACCTGGTCATCCTGAAGGACGGCCAGGTGGTCCAGCAGGGAGAGCCGCAGGGCATCCTGCTGAACCCGGCCGATCCCTATATCGAGGCGTTCATCGCCGACATCAACCGCGCCCGCGTGCTGCGCGTGCGCTCGGTCATGACGGGGCCGGGCGATGGCGCATCGTCGGGGCAGGTGGATGCGGACGATACGCTGGAAAGCGTGATCGCCCTGTCGCGCGGCGACATGGCGCGGCGTTACCAGGTGATGCGCGACGGGCAGGCGGTGGGCATGGTCGACATGGGCGCGGTCATCCGCGCGCTGGTCCCGCCGCAGCGCATGGGTGGCGATTGACGGCCGCGCGGTGCATGCTGGCGCCCGAACCGCCAGAAAGAGAGCCCGATGAAGCCCGACGTCCTGATGCTGTCTCCCACCCGCCCCGACGCCCAAGCCCGCCTTGAACAGCAGTTCACCCTGCACCGTCTGGATCTGGCCGACGACAGGCCCGCCTTTCTGGCGCGCCACGGTGCCGCCTGCCGGGGCATGGTCGCGATGGGGCACACGAGCGTCGACGCGGCCCTGCTGGACCAGCTGCCCGCGCTGGAGATCATCAGCTGCGGGTCGGCGGGCTATGACGCGTTCGACGTCGATGCCATCGCGCGCCGCGGCGTGGCGCTGACCAACGCCTCTCCGGCGCTGGCGCAGGAGGTGGCGGACATGGCGCTGCTGCTGGCGCAGATGGGCTGGCGCAACGTCGTGGCCGCCGATGCCTGGGTCCGCAACGGCGATTGGGCGCGCAAGGGCGCGTTCCCCCTGCAGCGCAGCTTTCGCGGGCGCAGGCTGGGCATCGTGGGCATGGGCACGATCGGCCACAAGATCGCCGAACTGGCCAGCCAGCAGGGGTTGCAGGTCGCCTATTGGAACCGCCGCGACAAGGATGCGGGCTATCCGTTCCAGCCCGACCTGGAACAGCTGGCGCAGGACAGCGACATCCTGATCGCCATCGTGGCCGGGGGGCCGGACACGCAGGGGCTGATCTCGGACCGGGTGCTGCGCGCGCTTGGGCCGGACGGGCTGTTCGTGAACGTCGCGCGCGGGTCGGTGGTGGACGAACCCGCGCTGATCGCGGCGCTGCAGGACGGGGGCCTGGGTGCTGCTGCGCTGGACGTGTTCTGGTCCGAACCCGACCCCGATCCGCGCCTGACCGCGCTGCCCAACGTCACCCTGTCGCCGCATCAGGGGTCGGGCACGGTCCAGACGCGGGACGCGATGGCGTCGCTGATCGTCGACAACCTTGAGGCGCATTTCGCGGGACAGCCGCTGATCAGCCCGGTGGACCTGACGCGGCCCTAATCGGCGGCCAGGGTCTTTTCGATCACCTTCTGGCGCACGCGCCGCGCCAGCCGCGACAGCGGCCTGCGCCGCAGGTTCAAAAGGTAATAGGGGTCCACGCGGATCTCGCGGGGCTGGGCCAGCAGCGCGAACCCCGCATGGACCGGCGGCCGCATCAGCAGCTGCGCCACCTCCTCCGAGACCGAGGCGATGGCATCGCTGTTCGCCAGATAGGCGATGGTGAACAGGATCGACGGGCTGTTGACGATGTTGCGCGGCTCGGCCAGGCCCACGGCGGCGAAGGCCTCCATCGTGGCCTCGCGGATGGGGGCGCCGCGGCTTTGCATGATCCATTCGTGGTCATGCAGCTCGGTCAATGTCACCATCGGGGCGCGCGCCATCGGGTGATCGGCGCGCACGCAGAAGGTCACCTTCTCGTCGCGCAACGGCAGGATCTCGAAATCGCGGCTGACGAATTCCGGCAGGATCCGGGCCAGCGCGAAATCCATCTGCCCCGTGGTCAGATGGCCCAGCAGTTCGCGCGACGGCATCACGTCGACGGTGATGTCGGCCTCGGGCGTCTCCTTCTTGATCTCGCGGATCGAGGCCATCAGATAGCCGACCGCGGGCCCGGTGACCGCGCCCACATGCACCGACCCCGCCTGGCCGCCGCGCAGGGCGTGGACGTCGGCCGACATGCTGTGCATCTCGCGCAGGATCACGCGGGCGCGGCGCAGGACGGTGCTGCCGATCTCGGTGGGCGACATGCCCTTGGGCTGGCGCTCGAACAGCGGGGCGCCGAACAGGCGCTCGACCTCGGCCAGCATCCGCGATGCGGCGGGCTGGGTCATGGCGCAGTTCGCCGCCGCCTGCCGCAGCTGCCCGCTGTCGGCGATCTCCAGGATCAGGCGCAGATGCGCGGGTTTCAGATAGGACCGTGCGGGAATCTCGGACATGCGTTTTCCGGTATGTTGAAGGTCGCAAATCTCATTTTACTGATAACCCGTCGCTTTGCTATCGTCCTGTCGGGAGCATTCGAGAGGGGCGGCGCCACGGCGCCGAAAGGGAGAATCACATGAGACTGAACACCGCCGCGATCGCGCTGGCGATCGGAACGTCGTGGCTGGCCTTCGGCGCCGCGGCCCAGACCGTGGGCATCTCGATGCCCACGCAATCGTCGGCCCGCTGGATCGACGACGGCAACAACATGGTCCGCCAGTTCCAGGAAGCCGGCTATGAGACCGACCTGCAATACGCCGAGGACGACATCCCCAACCAGCTGGCCCAAGTCGAGAACATGATCACCAAGGGCGTCGACGTCCTGGTGATCGCCGCCATCGACGGCACCACGCTGTCGAACGCGCTGGCCAATGCCGCCGCGTCCGACATCAAGGTCATCGCCTATGACCGCCTGATCCGCGACACACCGGATGTCGATTATTACGCGACCTTCGACAACTTCTCGGTCGGCGTCGAGCAGGCCAATTCGCTGGTCGCGGGCCTGGAGGAGCGGTTCCCCGACGTGAAACCCTGGAACGTCGAGCTGTTCGGCGGCAGCCCGGACGACAACAACGCTTACTTTTTCTATGACGGGGCGATGTCGGTCCTGCAGCCGCTGATCGACGACGGGCGCATCGCGATCCCGTCGGGCCAGATGGGCATGGACACGGTCGGCACGCTGCGGTGGGACGGATCGGCCGCGCAGGCGCGGATGGATAACCTGCTGTCGTCGAACTATACCCAGGCCACCGTGCATGGCGTGCTGTCGCCCTATGACGGGCTGTCGATCGGCATCCTGTCGTCGTTGAAGGGCGTGGGTTACGGGTCGGGCGATCAGACCATGCCCATCGTCACCGGCCAGGACGCCGAGGTCCAGTCGGTCAAGTCGATCCAGGCCGGAGAGCAGTATTCCACCGTCTTCAAGGACACCCGCGAACTGGCCCGCGTCACCGTGGGCATGGTCGATGCCATGCTGAAGGGTACCGAGCCCGAGGTGAACGACACCGATACCTATGACAACGGCGTCAAGGTCGTGCCGTCCTATCTGCTGGAGCCGGTGCCGGTCGACGCCTCGAACTGGGAGCAGATCCTGGTCGAGAGCGGCTATTACACCCCCGAGCAGTTGCAGTGACACCAGCCGGACCGTCCCCCGCGGGGCGGTCCTCATCCGGGGCAGGGCCATGACAGACCTTCTGGAAATGCAGGGGATCAGCAAGACATTTCCCGGCGTCAAGGCGCTGGACGATGTCAGCCTGACCGTCGCGCAGGGCGAGATCCACGCCATCTGCGGAGAGAACGGCGCGGGCAAGTCCACGCTGATGAAGGTGCTGTCGGGCGTCTATCCCACCGGCAGCTATGACGGGCGGATCGTCTTCGACGGCCAGCCCGTCGATTTCCGCACCATCCGCGACAGCGAGGATCGCGGCATCATCATCATCCACCAGGAACTGGCGCTGGTGCCGCTGCTGACCATCGCCGAGAACATCTTCCTGGGCAACGAACGCGCCACCCGCGGCGTCATCGACTGGCCCGAGACGTACCGCCAGACCGAGGCCCTGCTGGCCAAGGTCGGCCTGCGCGAGACGCCGGGCACCATCGTCGACACCCTGGGCGTGGGCAAGCAGCAGCTGGTCGAGATCGCCAAGGCCCTGTCCAAGAACGTGCGCCTGCTGATCCTGGACGAACCCACCGCGGCCCTGTCGGAAAGCGACAGCCAGGCCCTGCTGGACCTGCTGCTGGAGCTGAAGGGCCAGGGCGTCACCAGCATCATCATCAGCCACAAGCTGAACGAGGTGCGCCGCGTGGCCGACAGCGTCACCGTGATCCGCGACGGCGCCACGATCAGCACGCTGGACGCGCGTCAGGGCCTGACCGAGGACCGCATCGTGCGCGACATGGTGGGCCGGGACATGGCGCATCGCTATCCCGACCGCGACCGCCGCGCCGGAGAGGTGCTGTTCGAACTGCGGGGCTGGAACGTCTGGCATCCCGAACAGCGCGACCGCCAGATGATCCGCGACCTGTCGATGACCGTACGCGCCGGAGAGGTCGTGGGCATCGCCGGGCTGATGGGGTCGGGCCGGACCGAGCTGGCGATGAGCGTCTTCGGCCGCAGCTATGGCCGCGACATCGCGGGACAAGCGCTGGTCCGGGGGCGTCCGGTGGACCTGTCCACCGTCGACCGCGCCATCGCCGCAGGGCTGGCCTATGTCACCGAGGACCGCAAGACGCTTGGCCTGATCCTGGACGAGACGATCCGCCGCAACACCATCCTGGCCAACCTGGACGGCGTCGCGCGCCGCGGCATCGTGGACGAAACCCGCGAGACCGAGGTGGCCGAGACCTATCGCAGGCAGCTGCGCATCCGCACCCCGTCGGTGTTCCAGAAGGTCATGAACCTGTCGGGCGGCAACCAGCAGAAGGTCGTGCTGGCCAAGTGGCTGCTCACCGATCCCGATGTGCTGATCCTGGACGAACCCACGCGCGGCGTCGACGTGGGCGCGAAACGCGAGATCTATAGTATCATCAATGACCTGAGTGCCGCGGGCAAGGGCGTCGTCATGATCTCGTCCGAGATGCCAGAGCTGCTGGGCATGTGCGACCGCATCTATGTGATGAACGAGGGCCGCTTCGTGGGCGAACTGACCGCGGATCAGGCCAGCCAGGAAGCGATCATGTCGCTGATCGTTAGGGAATAGAAAGGACATGGCCGTGGAACAGACGGACCGCGCGCCGGGCATCGGCATCGGCGACTACATCATGCGGCACATCCGCGAATACGGGCTGCTATTCGCGCTGATCGCGATCATGGTCTTCTTCCAGATCGTGACGGGGGGCGTGCTGCTGCGCCCGGTGAACATCACCAACCTGTTCCTGCAGAACAGCTATATCATCATCATGGCGCTTGGCATGCTGCTGGTGATCGTGTCGGGCCATATCGACCTGTCCGTGGGGTCGGTGATGGGGTTCGTCGGCGCGCTGGCGGCTGTGATGATCGTCACCTGGGGCATGCCGGTCTGGGCCGCGATGGCGATCTGCCTTGTCATGGGCATGGCGATCGGCGCGGTGCAGGGCTATTTCGTGGCCTATTGGAAGATCCCGTCCTTCATCGTCACGCTGGCGGGGATGCTGGTCTTTCGCGGGCTGTCGCTGTGGCTTCTGGCTGGGCAGTCGGTCGGGCCGTTCCCGGCGAACTTCCAGCTGCTGTCGACGGGGTTCATCCCCGACATCCTGGGCATCGGGCGGCCGAACGGGCTGGCCATGGCCGTGGGCGTGATGGCGACGCTGCTGATCGTGTGGCTGGGCCTGTGCACCCGCGCCCGCAACGCCCGCTATGGCATCGAGGACGAGCCCTTCGCCCTGTTCGTGCTGCGCAACGCCATCGTCGCCGCCGCGCTGCTGTTCGTAACGTGGAAGCTGGCCTGGTTCCGCGGCCTGCCCAACGTGCTGCTGTCGATGGTGGCGCTGACGGTGATCTATGTCTTCCTGACCGAACGCACGACGATCGGGCGGCGCATCTATGCGGTCGGCGGCAATGCCAAGGCCGCAAAGCTGTCGGGCATCCGCACCGAACGGCTGACCTTCCTAACCTTCGTCAACATGGGCCTGCTTGCGGCGCTTGCGGGCCTGATCTTCGCGGCGCGCCTGAACACCGCCACGCCCCGCGCGGGCTTCGCGGTCGAGCTGGACGTGATCGCCGCGGTCTTCATCGGCGGGGCGTCCATGTCGGGGGGCGTGGGCCGCATCGTGGGCGCCGTGGTCGGCGCCTTCATCATGGGCGTGATGAACAACGGCATGTCCATCATGGGCATCGGCATCGATTACCAGCAGGTGATCAAGGGCCTGGTCCTGTTGGCCGCGGTGTTCTTCGACGTCTACAACAAGAACCGCGAGGTCTGATCCATGTTCCTGTCGCAACTGTCCCTGACCAACGGCACCCGCGCCGTCGCCGCCCGCACCGACGGCCAGGCGCATCTGGTCCCCGGCGCGACCTCGACCCGCGACCTGGCGCTGGCGGCGATCGCCGCGGGCCGGGGCCTGGCGGCCGAGGTCGCGGCCCGCGGGCGGGGGGATGCGGTCGATCTGGCCGAGGCGCTGGACCAGGGCCGCCTGCTGGTGCCGCTGGACCATGACGATCCTGCGCATCTGCACCTGACCGGCACCGGGCTGACCCATCTGGGATCGGCATCCACCCGCGACGCCATGCACCAGAGCGCGGTCGAGACGCTGACCGACAGCATGAAAATGTTCCGCATGGGGCTGGAGGGCGGCAAGCCCGACAAAGGCCGCATCGGCGCCCAGCCCGAATGGTTCTACAAGGGCAACGGCCATGCGGCGGTGGCCCCCGGCGCGCCCCTGACCTCGCCCGGCTTCGCCCTGGACGCCGGAGAAGAGCCCGAGATCGCGGGCCTTTACGTCATCGCCCCCGATGGCCGCCCGTTCCGCTTGGGCTTTGCCTTGGCCAACGAATTTTCCGACCACGTGACCGAACGCGGCAACTATCTGTGGCTGGCGCATTCCAAGCTGCGGGTGGCCAGCTTTGGCCCGGAACTGCGGGTGGGCGAGCTGCCTGCCGATCTGCGCGGGACCAGCCGCCTGGTCCGCGACGGCGCGGTGGTCTGGGAAAAGCCGTTCCTGTCCGGAGAGGCGAACATGTCCCACAGCCTTGCCAACCTGGAACACCACCATTTCAAGTACGATCTGTTCCGCCGGCCCGGCGACGTGCACGTGCATTTCTTCGGCACCGCGACCCTGTCCTTTGCCGACGGCATCACCACGCGCGACGGAGACAGCTTCCAGATCGAATGCCCGGATTTCGGCCTGCCGCTGGTCAATCCGCTGACGCAACGCCCCGCCGACGCGACGCCCGTCGCGGTCGCGGCCCTGTAGAGGTCCGGCCCATGACATTCACCCCCGCCCCCTGGCCCCGCCGTCTGCGTTCGCAGGAATGGTATGGCGGCACGTCACGCGACACGATCTATCACCGCGGCTGGATGAAGAATCAGGGCTATCCGCACGACCTGTTCGATGGGCGCCCGATCATCGGCATCCTGAACACCTGGTCCGACCTGACGCCCTGCAACGGCCACCTGCGCGAACTGGCCGAGAAGGTGAAGGCCGGCGTGTGGGAGGCGGGTGGCTTTCCGGTCGAGGTGCCGGTCTTCTCGGCCTCGGAAAACACGTTCCGCCCAAGCGCGATGATGTTCCGCAACCTGGCCGCCCTGGCGATCGAGGAGACGATCCGCGGCCAGCCGATGGACGGTGCGGTGCTGCTGGTCGGCTGCGACAAGACTACGCCCAGTCTGATCATGGCGGCGGCGTCCTGCGACATCCCCTCGATCGTGGTGACCGGGGGGCCGATGCTGAACGGCTATTTCCGCGGAGAGCGCGTGGGGTCGGGCACGCATCTGTGGAAGTTCTCGGAGGCGGTGAAGGCCGGAGAGATGAGCCAGGACGATTTCCTGGAGGCCGAGGCATCGATGTCGCGTTCCTCGGGGACCTGCAACACGATGGGCACCGCCAGCACGATGGCCTCGATGGCCGAAGCCTTGGGCATGGCGCTGTCCGGCAATGCCGCGATCCCGGCCGTGGACTCGCGTCGCCGCGTCATGGCGCAGATGTCGGGGCGGCGCATCGTGCAGATGGTCAAGGACGATCTGAAACCGTCCGACATCATGACCAAGCAGGCGTTCGAGAACGCCATCCGCGTCAACGGCGCCATCGGCGGGTCGACCAACGCGGTCGTGCACATGCTGGCCATGGCGGGCCGCGTGGGGGTGGACCTGACGCTGGACGATTGGGACCGCTGCGGGCGGGACGTGGCGACCATCGTGAACCTGATGCCGTCGGGCCAGTACCTGATGGAGGAGTTCTTCTATGCCGGCGGGCTGCCCGTGGTCATCAAGCACCTGGCCGAGGCGGGGCAGCTGCACAAGGGCGCGTTGACCGTCAGCGGCCAGTCCATCTGGGACGAGGTCAAGGGGGTGATGAACCACAATCCCGACGTGATCCGCCCCGCATCGAACCCGCTGACGCCCCAGGGCGGCATCGCGGTGCTGAGGGGGAACCTGGCCCCCCACGGCGCGGTGCTGAAACCGTCCGCCGCCAGCCCGCATCTGCTGGTGCACCGGGGCCGCGCGGTCGTGTTCGAGGACATCGACCACTACAAGGCGCGCATCACGGACGAGGCGCTGGACATCGACGAGACCTGCGTGATGGTCCTGAAGAACTGCGGGCCCAAGGGCTATCCCGGCATGGCCGAGGTGGGCAACATGGGCCTGCCGCCCAAGGTCCTGCGCCGGGGCATCACGGACATGATCCGCATCTCGGATGCGCGCATGTCGGGCACGGCCTATGGGACCGTGGTCCTGCACACCGCCCCCGAGGCGGCGGCAGGCGGGCCGCTGGCCGTGGTCCGCGACGGCGACATGATTGAACTGGACGTGCCGAACCGCCGCCTGCACCTGGACATCCCCGATGCGGAACTGGCCGTGCGGCTGGCCGCTTGGCGTCCGCTGCCCGATCAGCCAACCAGCGGTTACGCCTACCTGCACCAGGCCCACGTGATGGGCGCCGATACCGGGGCGGACATGGACTTCCTGCGCGGGTGCCGGGGCAACGCGGTCGGAAAGGACAGCCACTGATGAAGATCGCCCTGGTCGGCATCGGCAAGATCGCCCTGGATCAGCACGTTCCCGCGCTGGCCGCCAGCCCGGACTGGGACCTGACGGCGACCGTGTCGCGCAGCGGTCAGGTTCCGGGCGTCCTGGCCTTTCACGACATCGACACGATGCTGGCGGCCCACCCCGAGATCTGCGCGATCAGCCTGTGCCTGCCGCCCGTACCACGCTTTGCCGCGGCGGTGGCGGTGCTGCGCGCGGGGCGGCACCTGATGCTGGAAAAGCCCCCCGGCGCCACCCTGTCCGAGGTTCACGTCCTGCGCGACATGGCCGCGGCGCAGGGGCTGACGATCTTTGCCACCTGGCATTCGCGCATGGCCCAGGGCGTCGCCGCCGCCCGCGACTGGCTGGCGAGTCGCACCATCCGCGAAGGCCGGATCACCTGGCGCGAGGATATCCGCAAATGGCATCCCGGCCAGGACTGGATCCTGGACGCGGGGGGCATGGGCGTGTTCGATCCCGGCATCAACGCCCTGTCGATCCTGACCGCGATCCTGCCCGAACCTGTGCATCTGCAGGGCGCCGACCTGGACGTGCCCGCCAACCGCCAGGCGCCCATCGCGGCGCGGCTGCAGCTGTCGCAGGGCATTACCGCCGATCTGGATTTCCGCCAGCGGGGGCCGCAGACCTGGGACATTCGCATCGTCACCGACGACGGCACGCTGGTGCTGAGGAACGGCGGCAACATCCTGCAGATCGACGACCGCCCCGTGACGGGCGGCGACAGCATCATGCAGGAATACCCCGCCCTGTATGACCGCATGGCGCGGCTGGTGCGCCAGGGGGCGTCCGACGTGGACCTGGCGCCGATGGTGCTGGTCGCCGACGGCTTTACCTCGGGCCGGCGGCATGCCGTCGATCCGTTCGAATTCTGAAGGAGACCTTGATGACCCACCCCCGCGATGGACAGCACCTGATCCTTGGCCGCTGGCAGGACGCTGACGGCCAGGACGCCGTCGACGCCGCCGCCCGCGCGGCCGAGGCGGCGTTTCCGGAATTCGCCGCCCTGTCCCGCGACGCCCGGGCCGGGTTCCTGGAGGCCATCGCCGACGCGATCGAGGCGCGCGCCGACGCGATCACCGAAACCGGCGTGGCCGAGACCGGCCTGCCCACCGCGCGGCTGCAGGGTGAACGCGGGCGCACCACCGGGCAGCTGCGCCTGTTCGCGGACCACATCCGCAGGGGCGATTACCTGGACCGCCGCCACGACGTGGCGCTGCCTGACCGCCAGCCGCTGCCGCGCCCCGATCTGCGGATGATCCAGCGGCCGGTGGGGCCGGTCGCGGTGTTCGGCGCGTCGAACTTTCCGTTGGCCTTCTCGACCGCGGGGGGCGACACGGCATCAGCGCTGGCGGCGGGCTGCCCGGTCGTGGTCAAGGGCCACCCCGCCCATCCCGAAACCGGCCGCATCGTGGCCGAGGCGATCCTGGAGGCCGCCGGGCGGACCGGCATGCCGGCCGGGGCCTTTGCCTATCTGGACGGGGCGGGGCACCAGACCGGCCAGGCGCTGGTGCGTCATCCGCTGATCCGGGCAGTGGGCTTTACCGGCAGCCTGGGCGGCGGGCGCGCGCTGTTCGACCTGTGCGCCGCGCGGCCCGAACCGATCCCCTTTTATGGCGAACTGGGCAGCATCAACCCCTGCTTCCTGCTGCCCGCCGCCATGGCCGCGCGCGGCGATCAGATCGCCCAGGGCTGGGCGGCCAGCCTGACGATGGGCGCGGGCCAGTTCTGCACCAATCCGGGCGTGGTGATCGTTCCCGCGGACAGGGCCGACGCGTTCGCCGGTGCCGCCGCCGCCGCGCTGGCCGATGCACCGGCCCAGGGGATGCTGAGCGACGGCATCGCACAGTCGTTCCGCGACGGCGTGGCGGCGGTCGCCGGGGGAGCGACGCCCGTGACCGTGGCCGAGGCGTCGGGCCGGAACGCGCGTCCTGCCGTCTTTCGCGCGACCGCATCCGCGTTCCTGGACAACCCCGACCTGGCACATGAGGTGTTCGGCCCGCTTGGCCTGATCGTGGCCGCCGACGGTGATGCGCAGATGCTGGACGTGGCCCGCGCGCTGGACGGCCAGCTGACGGTGACGCTGCAGATGGATGACGGCGACACTGACCTGGCGGCGCGGCTGATGCCGGTCCTGGAACGCAAGGCCGGGCGCATCCTGGCCAACGGCTGGCCGACCGGGGTCGAGGTGTCCGATGCCATGGTCCATGGCGGCCCCTATCCGGCCTCCACGAATTTCGGCGCGACCAGCGTCGGCACTCTGGCGATCCGGCGCTGGCTGCGCCCGGTCTGCTTCCAGAACCTGCCCGACGCCCTGCTGCCGCACGACCTTCGCGACTGAGGGAAGACAGCCGCGCGGACAAACGTCTAAACATATCCAGGGAGGATGTTCACATGACCCATGCAACCATGCTGACGACCGTCGCCGCGCTGGCCTTGTCGGCCGGGGCGGCCCTTGCCGAGGGAGAGACGATCGGCTTTTCGCAGATCGGTTCGGAATCGGGCTGGCGCGCGGCCGAGACCACGCTGACCCGCAGCCAGGCCGAAGAGCGCGGCTATCAGCTGCAGTTTTCCGACGCCCAGCAGCGGCAGGAGAACCAGATCGCCGCGATCCGGTCCTTCGTGGCCCAGGGGGTCGATGCGATCCTGCTGGCGCCGGTCGTGGCCACGGGCTGGGACAGCGTCCTGCACGAGGCCGCCGAGGCGGAGATCCCCGTCGTCTTGCTGGACCGCCAGGTCGACAGCGCCGACGATCTGTACCTGACCGCCGTGGGCTCGGATCTGGTCCACGAGGGCGAGGTTGCAGGCCAGTGGCTGGTCGACGAGGTCGCGGGCGAACCCTGCCGCATCGTGGAACTGCAGGGCACCACGGGCTCCAGCCCCGCCATCGACCGCAAGACCGGCTTCGAGAACGCCATCGCGGGCCATGACAACCTGGAGATCGTGCGCAGCCAGACCGCCGATTTCACCCGCGCCCGCGGCAAGGAGGTCATGGAGAGCTTCCTGCAGGCCGAGGGTGGCGGCGCGGACATCTGCGCGCTCTATGCCCATAACGACGACATGGCAGTGGGCGCGATCCAGGCCATCAAGGAGGCGGGTCTGGCGCCGGGCACCGACATCCTGGTCGTGTCCATCGATGCGGTGCCCGACATCTTCCAGGCCATCGCGGCGGGCGAGGCCAATGCGACGGTCGAACTGACGCCCAACATGGCCGGCCCCGCCTTCGACGCGCTGGAGGCGTATTGGGCCGACGGAACCATGCCCGAAAAGTTCATCCAGACCGAATCCAAGCTGTACACGGCGGCCGACGATCCGCAGGGCGAATACGACCGCCGCAAGGACTTGGGCTACTGATACCGCGCGGGCGGGCCGCGACAGGCCCGCCCGATCCCTGAAAGGAATGCCGATGCTGCTGTCGATCCGGTCGCTGACCAAGCTGTTTCCCGGCACGCGCGCGCTGGACGATGTCGACCTGGACATCGCGGCGGGCCAGGTCCACGCCCTACTGGGCGAGAACGGTGCGGGCAAGTCCACGCTGATCAAGTGCCTGACCGGCGCCTATCGCCGCGACGGAGGCACGGTCATGCTGGACGGCGCCCCGATCGACCCCCGTTCCACCCTGCAGGCGCAGGAACTGGGCATCGGCACTGTCTACCAGGAGGTGAACCTGCTGCCCAACCTGACGGTCGCGCAGAACCTGATGTTCGGCCATGAACCGCGCCGGTTCGGGCTGACCGACACTCGCGCCATGCGCGCCCAAGCGCGCCAGACGCTGGCCCGCTATGGCCTGGACATCGATGTGGACCGCGACCTGGGCCGCTATTCCGTGGCCATCCAGCAGATCGTGGCCATCGCGCGCGCGGTGCGCATTTCCGGCAAGGTGCTGATCCTGGACGAACCCACCGCCAGCCTGGACACGGCCGAGGTGCGGATGGTGTTCGACGTGCTGCGGTCCCTGCGCGACCAGGGGATGGCGATCGTCTTCGTGTCGCACTTCCTGGACCAGGTGTTCGATCTGGCCGACCAGGTGACGATCCTGCGCAACGGACGCCGCGTCGCCAGCCAGCCCATCGCCGGGCTGGACCGCATGACCCTGGTCGAACAGATGCTGGGCCGCGCGCTGGAGGATGTGGTGGCCGGCCCCGCCGCGGATGCCGCGCCCGCGGCCCCGATCCTGCGGTTCCAGGGGATGGGCCGGGCCGGCACCATCCAGCCCTTCGACCTGGACATGGGTGCCGGAGAGGTCGTCGGCCTGGCCGGTCTGCTGGGGTCGGGCCGGACCGAGACGGCCGAACTGCTGTTCGGCATCCGCCCCGCCCAGACCGGCATCGCCCGCGACGACGCGGGCCCCATCGACCTGCGCACCCCCCGCGCGGCAATCGCGGCGGGCTTTGGCTTTGCGCCCGAGGATCGAAAGACAGACGGCATCGTGGCCGACCTGTCGATCCGCGAGAACATCATCCTGGGCCTGCAGGCGCGGCGTGGCTGGGCGCGTCCCATCCCGCGCGCAGAGCAGAACCGGCTGGCCGACGATTACATCCGTCAGCTGGACATCCGAACATCCGGTCGCGAGAAACCCATCGGAGAGCTGTCGGGCGGCAATCAGCAAAAGGCCGTGCTGGCCCGCTGGCTGGCGATGAACCCACGCTTCCTGATCCTGGATGAACCCACGCGCGGCATCGACGTGGGCGCGCATGCCCAGATCCTGCGCCTGATCCGCGACCTGACCCGCGGAGGCCTGTCCCTGCTGATCATCAGCAGCGAGCTGGACGAACTGGTCGCGGTGGCCGACCGCGTGATCGTGCTGCGCGACCGCGCCCATGTGGCCCAGCTGACCGGAGGCGCGGTCGGCGCGGATGCGATCATGCGCGCCATCGCCGGGACCGGAGAGGCGGCATGACCCTGATGTCGCGCATCGCCCCCCAGCTGATCGCTCTGGCGGCCTTGGTGGCACTGGTGTCGGTCTTCTATCCCGGCTTCCTGTCCGTCGAGGTGCAGAACGACCGCCTGGTCGGCCCGGTCATCGACATCCTGAAGCGCAGCGCACCGGTCGCCTTGCTGGCGGTCGGCATGACGCTGGTCATCGCCACGCGCGGGATCGACCTGTCCGTGGGCACGATCATGGCGATCTGCGGCGCGGCGGCGGCCTGGGCGCTGACCGCGGGGCTTGGCGCGGGGGCGGCGCTGGCCCTGGCGCTTGGCGCGGGGCTGGTGGCGGGGCTGTGGAACGGCGTGCTGGTCGCGGTCGTGGGCATCCAGCCCTTCGTCGCGACGCTGATCCTGATGACGATGGGCCGCGGCGTGGCCCAGCTGATCACCGAAGGCCGCATCCTGACCTTCACCGATCCGGGCTTTTCCTGGCTGGGCTCGGGGACGGCCCTGGGTCTGCCGGTGCCGGTCTGGATCTGGCTGGCCACCGCCGCGGCCGCGGCCCTGCTGATGCGCCGCACCGCGCTTGGCCTGCTGGTCGAGGCGGTGGGCATCAACCGCCGCGCGGCCCTGCTGGCGGGGGTGAACGCCACGGTCCTGCTGATCGCCGTCTATGTCGCCAGCGGGCTGTGCGCGGCGCTGGCGGGGATCATCGTGACCGCCGACATCCGCGGCGCCGACGCCAACAACGCCGGCCTGTGGCTGGAGCTGGACGCCATCCTGGCGGTGGTGATCGGCGGCAACTCCCTGCTGGGGGGGCGGTTCTCCATCGCGGCTTCGGTGCTGGGCGCGCTGATCATCCAGACCATCAGCGCGGGCATCCTGCTGGCCGGGTTCGCGTCCGAATACAACCTGATCATCAAGGCCGGGCTGGTGCTGGTGATCCTGATCCTGCAATCGCCGCGCATCGCCTCGGAATGGCGGCTGTGGCGCGACAGCCACCGCGCCCAGGGGGACCGCGCATGAACGCCCGTGCCCTGCCGCTCTATGCGACGATCCTGATATTCGTCGTGGCCTATGCGCTGGCCTACAGCCAGTTCCCGAACATCCTGTCCACCCGAGTGATCGGCAACCTGCTGACCGACAACGCCTATCTGGGTATCGTCGCGGTGGGGATGACGCTGGTCATCCTGTCCGGCGGGATCGACCTGTCGGTCGGCGCGGTGATCGCGTTTTCGGGCGTGTTCATTGCCGTGATGCTGCGCGACACGGGGCTGCATCCGCTGGCGGTCTTTGCGGTCCTGCTGGTGCTGACAACCGCCTTCGGGGCGGCGATGGGGTTCCTGATCGACCGTCTGGCCATGCCCGCCTTCATCGTCACGCTGGCCGGGATGTTCCTAGCGCGCGGTGCGGCCTATCTGCTGTCGGTGCAATCCGTGCCCATCACGCACCCGTTCTTTGGCCAACTGCAGGGCGCCTATGTGCTGATGCCGGGCAAGGGGCGGCTGACGCTGATCGGGGTGCTGATGCTGGCGGTCTTTGCCGTCGGCATGGTCATCGCCCACCGCACGCGGTTCGGCACAAGCGTCTATGCCCTGGGCGGCGGCGCGCAGACCGCCCGCCTGATGGGCGTCCCGCAGGGGCGCACGACGGTGCTGGTCTATGGGTTCTCGGGGCTGATGGCGGGGCTCTCGGGGATCGTCTTCGCGGTCTATACCGGGTCGGGCTATTCGCTGGCCACGGTGGGGACCGAACTGACGGCCATCGCCGCGGTGGTGATCGGCGGCACGCTGCTGTCGGGCGGGTCGGGATACATGTTCGGCACGCTGGTCGGCGTGCTGACGATGGGGCTGATCCAGACCTACATCGTCTTCGACGGCACCCTGTCCAGCTGGTGGACCAAGATCGTGATCGGCCTGCTGCTGCTGGTCTTCATCCTGCTGCAGAAGGGTCTGCTGACGCTGTCGTCGCGCCGATAGGAATGGCGCGCGGGTTTTCCCCGCGCGCCACCAGGGGCGTCAGCCCAGGATGCGGTTCAGCGTGGCCGACGGGCGCATCACCGCGGCGACCTTTTCCGGGTCCGCGTGGTAATAGCCGCCCAGATCGACGGGACGGCCACGATCCGCGCGCAGTTCCGCCACGATCTGCTCCTCCAGGTCGGTCAGGTCGCGGGCGATGGGGCGGAACTCCTCGGCCAGGTCGGGGTCGGAATTCTGCTGCGCCAGCGCCTGCGCCCAGTACATCGCGAAATAGTAGTGGCTGTCGCGGTTGTCCGGGTCGCCCGCCTTGCGGCCAGGAGAGCGTTCGTGGTCCAGCACGCCCTGGGTCGCGGCCTCGACGGCGGCGGCCAGGGTGCGGGCCTTTTCGTTGCCCGTGGCTTCGGCCAGGAAGTTCAGGCTTTCGCCAAGGGCGCAGAATTCACCCAGGCTGTCCCACCGCAGGTGGTTCTCCTCGGCCAGCTGCTGGACGTGCTTGGGGGCGGACCCGCCGGCGCCCGTCTCGAACATGCCGCCGCCCTGCATCAGCTTGACGATCGACAACATCTTGGCCGAGGTGCCCAGCTCCAGGATCGGGAACAGGTCGGTCAGGTAATCGCGCAGCACGTTGCCGGTGACCGCGATGATGTCCTGGCCTGCACGGATGGTCTCGAAGGACAGGCGCGTGGCCTCGCGCGGGGCCAGAACCTGGAAGCGGTCGGTGACGCCCGCCGCATCCAGCATCGGTTCGACATAGGCCAGCAGTTCGCGGTCATGGGCGCGGTCCCGGTCCAGCCAGAACACGGCCTTGCAGCCCTCCAGGCGCTGGCGGTCGATGGCCAGGCGCACCCAGTCCTCGATCGCGGCCTGACGGGTGGAACACAGGCGCCAGATGTCGCCCGTATCGACCGCGTGGCGGTGCAGCTCGTCGCCGTTGGCGGCGGTGACGGTCACGGTGCCGGCATGCGGGATCTCGAACGTGGTCGGGTGCGAGCCGTATTCCTCGGCCTTCTGGGCCATCAGGCCGACGTTCTGGACGGTGCCCGCGGTGCGCGGGTCCAGCGCGCCGGTTTCCTTGAAATAGCGGACGCTCTCGTCATAGACGTCGGCATAGGACGTGTCGGGGATCACGCAGTTGGTATCCGCTTCGGCCCCGTCGGGGCCCCAGCCCTTGCCGCCGGCGCGCAGCAGCGCCGGGATCGACGCGTCGATGATCACGTCGGACGGCACGTGCAGGTTCGTGATGCCCTTGTCCGAGTTCACCATGTACAGCGGCGGGCGCTGCGCCATGATCGCATCGATCTCGGCGCGGATCGCATCGCCCTCGGGCATCTGCGCCACGCGGGCAAGCACGGTGCCCAGGCCGCCATTGGGGTCCGCACCCGCCGCGGCCAGCGCCTCGCCGTGACGTTCGAACACCGGCGCCAGCCAGGCGCGCACGACATGGCCGAAGATGATCGGGTCCGAGACCTTCATCATCGTGGCCTTCAGGTGGACCGAGAACAGCGTGCCTTCGGCCTGCGTCGCCTCGATCTCGGCCTGCAGAAAGCGGGTCAGCTCGGCCACGGACAGGAAGCTTGCATCGACCACGGTGCCCGCGGGCAGGTCGGGGCCGTCCTTCAGCACGGTCACCTGGCCGTCCGCGCCGGTCAGCTGGATGCGCACGCGCCCGGCCTGTTCTGCCGTCAGCGTCACCGACGTCTCGTTGCGGCGGAAATCGCCTGCGGGCATCGACGACACGCGGGTCTTGCTGTCCGGGGACCACTTGCCCATCGAATGGGGATGCGCCTTGGCATAGTTCTTGACCGCCCGCGCGGCGCGCCGGTCCGAATTGCCCTCGCGCAGGACGGGGTTCACGGCCGATCCCTTCAGCGCGTCGTACCGGGCGCGGATCTCGGCCTGGGCGTCGTCCTGCGGATCGACCGGATAGTCGGGCAGGTCATAGCCCTGCGCCTGCAACTCCTTGATCGCGCCCACCAGCTGCGGCACCGAGGCCGAGATGTTGGGCAGCTTGATGACGTTGGCGGCAGGCGTCTTGACCCATGCGCCCAGGCCCGCCAGATCGTCCGACTGCGCCTGTTCCGGGGTCAGCCGTTCGGGAAACGCCGCGATGATGCGCCCCGCCAGAGAGATGTCGCGCGTCGCGACCGTGATTCCGGCCGCATCCGCAAAGCGGCGGATGATCGGCAGCAGCGATGCCGACGCCAGCTCGGGCGCCTCGTCCACCTTGGTATAGATAATCTGGGGTGTGTCGTTTTCGGCCATGGTCTGTTGATCCTCGTTCTTATGCGCGGGATTGTGCGTCGCGTCGGGGGGAAATGTCCACCATCTGACCCGCTATTCCGGGGGGATCGCGGGGCCCTTGGGGTCGATCAGCTGTTTCTGGACCGCCCTCAGGTGGTGATGCATCGCCTCTGCCGCGCCCGACAGGTCGCGTTGGGCGATCGCCGCGGCGATCCGGTCGTGTTCGGCAAAGGAATGGTGGTCGTCCGGTGGCCGCTGCCGCCCCGCCCGCAGCACCCCCCACACCACCGCCCGCCGCACCGCGTTCAGCGCATCGAACAGCGCCAGCAGCAACCGATTGCCGGTGGCCTGCGCGATCAGGCGGTGGAACTCGTTGTCGGCGGTCTCGTACTGGCGCCAGGTCTGGGCGCTGCGCGTGCGCAGGATGCAGGCGGCAATCGCCTCGATATGATCCTGGGTGGCGTTCAGCGCGGCTTCGCGTGTCAGCATCGGCTCGATCAGCAGGCGGGCGCGCATGACCTCGGCGGGATTGGTCACGCGGTCGATCTCGGACAGGCTCATCACCTCGACGCGGCGCGACCCGATGAAGGTGCCCTTGCCGACATGCCGCCAGACCTGGCCCTCGGCCTCCAGCGTGGCCAGCGCCTTGCGCAATTCCCCGCGCGAGACGCCCAGGATCTCGGACAGGTCGCGTTCCGGGGGCAGGCGGGTGCCGGGCGCAAAATCATGGCGCATCAGCCAAGCGCGCAGCTGCACCAGCGTCGCCTGCCGCGAACCGCCGTCGTCGTCATGGGCCGGATATCCAGGCAGGGGGTCGGGGTTGCCGCCCAAGATCACTATCCGCAACCAATTTGTCAGTTTGGTTAGGATAACTCCAGATTGGTTTGAGGTAATCACGCATAAAAATCATACTTTACAGTATAAATACTCTGAACTGTCTTGTTGAGAAATTAACCAATCGGGCGCCATAAGCAAACCAATCGGGGTGCGCTTGGAATTCACGCTCACATTGCCGCTTTGGGAGGAGCGGGAGATGAGGGGTATGAGACCTTCGCACCCAATACGACCTGCCCGACCAGGCGCTGGCCGAGATCACCCCCTACTTCCAGGACGCGGTGGATGACGGCATGCTGCCCACGGCCGGCGGCGCCCAACAGTCATCGACAACCTAAGGTTCCTGGCAGCCGCGGGCCAGGTCCAGGCGCCAGAGTCCGGTCTGGACAACGCACAGCACTGGGTTTTCGACCTGCCGGCGGCCGCTTGGGACTGATTGCCCGGCCATGGGCGGCATCCCCGCGGGGGCGCCGCCACCCCCCTGATCCGCGATCCGGCGGGCAGGGGACGCATCCCGCCTTGGGGGACCTGTATCCATGACATCCGCCAACATCACCGCATAGCGACCGCCGTCGCCGTCGGGCCCGGGCCTGCGCCTGTGCCAGTCGGGCATGGACTGGAAGATCCTTTCGGTCGCCATCTTTGCCCTGATCTGGGAATTCGCCGCGTGGTCGGGGTTCAATTTCGCCTTTCCTACCTTCACCGCGACCATGGCCGCCCTGTGGTCGATGATCGCCGACGGATCCAGGGGGGCCACCTATCTGCGCACGATGGAGCCCCTCGTGATCGGGCTAATCATTTCGCTGACTGTGGGGATCAGCGCAGGCGTCGCGATGGGACTGCGCCAGACTGTCGAATGGATCACGCTGCCCGTGTTCTTCGTCATGCAGGCGGCACCCATGGCGGCGCTGAACCCGCTGGTCACCTTCGTCCATGGCATCGGGTTGACATCGAAGGTGCTGGCGGTGGTCATGCTGTCGATGCCGGTCGTCGCCATGAACAGCTACAAGGCGGTGCGCAATGTGCCGCCGTCAATGGTCGCGATGTGCACATCCTACGCAGGAGTCAGACACTGATGCCTCACGATCTTTACCAGCCGACCGATTACGTGATCGCCCCCGCGCCCCCCGCGACCCTGCCGGTCGAGGGCAGCGATCAGCGCTTTCCCGTCAACCGGGTGTTCTGCATCGGCCGCAACTATGCTGCCCACGCGGTCGAGATGGGCCACGACCCCGACCGGGAGCCGCCGTTCTTCTTTTTCAAGAGCCCGTCCAACCTGACGTCGGACGGCACCTTCCCCTATCCGACCCTGACATCCGACGTGCACCACGAGGTCGAGCTGGTCGTGGCCCTGTCCACCGGCGGCCGCGACATCGCGGCCGACCGGGCGCTGGATCATGTCTGGGGCTATGGGGTCGGCCTGGACATGACCCGCCGCGACCTGCAGGGCGAGGCCAAGAAGATGGGCCGCCCGTGGGAGGTCGGCAAAAGCTTTGAGAAGTCCGGCCCCTGCGGCCCGCTGGTGCCGGCATCGCGGATCGGCCATCCCGATGCGGGCGCCGTGACGCTGGACGTGAACGGGGAACGTCGCCAGACCGGCGATCTGAACCAGATGATCTGGAAGATCCCCGAGATGATCGCCGAACTGTCGCGCTATTTCGACCTGCAGCCTGGCGACGTGATCATGACGGGCACCCCGTCGGGCGTGGGCGCGGTCACCCGCGGCGACGTGATGGACGCGCAGATCGAGGGCGTCGGCGCGATCCGTGTCACGGTGGTCTGACGAAAGGCGCCGCCCCCGCGCGGGGCGGCGCGGCCTTACATGTTGTCGAAGATCTCGTCGATGCCCAGGGTGATGGCCAGCACGAAGGACGCGACCTTCAGCACGGTCTTGTAGGGCAGGTAATGCGCGCGCGCATAGACGTACTGGCCGCTGCGCGCGACCAGGCGGCTGATCTCCAGCCAGGCGCGATAGGGCAGGACGGTCAGATAGCGCGTCGCGGGATATTTCGACGCCCGCAGGTTCATCTGGATCTGCGAGGCCGGTTCGTCGCGCTGGTCGACGGGCGGCGGGTCGACGAAGACCGCGCGCAGCCCGGCCAGGTACTCCAGGTCGAAGGCGATGTCATAGGACAGGCGCATCGGCATCAGCCGTCCCGTGATCCACCGGGCCGCGGCACGGTTGATGACATAGGCGCCGGCGCCCTTTTCGCGCGTGAAGGCCTTGGCCAAGCGGCGCCCGCCGGGCAGGTCGCGAAAGCCGAACTTGCGCCCGGTGTTCATCGTGCTCAGCCGCAGGATGTCCCAGCTGTCGTCCTCGGCCATGGCGGCGCGCAGGATCGCGGTGAAATCGGGCGGAAAGGCCACGTCGTCCTCAAGGATCAGCGCATGCGTGTCCTGGCTGTACAGCAGCCGCAGCGCGCAGGCGACATGGCTGAGATAGCAGCCGACCTCGGCCGGGATCACCCGGCGGCCGTGCAGATAGCGATAGCCCCAGGCATCGAAGGCCGGATGCGGAAAGCTGAGCGTCGACCCGTCCACCGCCGGGACCCGTTCGAAGGGCAGGCCCACGGCATCGCATTTCGCGGTCATCCGCGCCAGCCGGTCGACGGCCCGGTCAAGATTGATCAGATAGACCGACAATCCCGCGGGCAGTGCTTGATTCGACATCGGTATTCTCAATTCGATGGCAGACCGTTCCCGCATGTCGGCTGCAGGTCGATCCGTCAAGACGGATCGTCGGGATCGGGGGATCGGCGCAGGTCGCGGCGGCGGAAATCGGCGGGGCGGATGCCGTGGCGCGTCAGCTTGTCATAGAAGGTCTTGCGCGGCACGTTCAGCGCGGCCATCGCGCCCGTGGCATTGCCCTGCGCCTCGCGCAGCGCGTCGCGGATCAGGCCGGCCTCGTAGGCGGCGACCAGGTCCGACAGGGGTGGTCGGTCGGGACCGTCACCCGCGGGGCCGATGGGCGACAGGCCCAGTACGTGACCTTCGGCAAAGGCCTGCAATTCGCGCAGGTTGCCGGGCCA
>NZ_JXYF01000151.1:0-540 GCF_000967735.1 Paracoccus sp. S4493 | reverse complement strand
CGCGCGCTGGACGTGGACGCGGGGCGCGTGGCCATGCTGAACGACCGGCGCTGTCCGATCCTCGACGAGGACATCGCCCATCACCTGGCCACGCAGGACCTGGACCTGACCGCGACGACCGACCCGGCAGTGGCCTATGCGGGGGCCGACTTCGTGATCGTGGCGACGCCCACCGATTATGATCCGGTGACCAACTACTTCAACACCTCCAGCGTCGAGGACGTGATCCGGGATGTCACGCGGCTGGCGCCGCAGGCGGTGATCGTGGTCAAGTCGACGGTCCCGGTGGGCTTTACCCGCGACGTGCGCGCCCGGCTTGGCACGGAGCAGGTGATCTTCAGTCCGGAATTCCTGCGCGAGGGGCGCGCGCTGCACGACAACCTGCACCCCTCGCGCATCGTGGTGGGCGAGGACAGCGCCCGCGGCCTGGCCTTTGCCGGCCTGCTGGCCGAGGCGGCGCTGGACGACGACGTGCCGGTCCTGCTGACCGGCTCGACCGAGGCAGAGGCGATCAAGCTGTTCGCGAACACCTATCTTGCC
>NZ_JXYF01000150.1:0-16069 GCF_000967735.1 Paracoccus sp. S4493 | reverse complement strand
GCGCGACAGCAGGCCCGCCAGGCGGCCCCAACCGTCCTGCGCGGCCTGGACCGACGGCCAGCCGCCGACCAACTGGTCCACCGGGGCCAGGGCGCGGCCCATCACGATGGAGCTGGCGATCATCGCGCCGGGCGTCAGTTCCTGGCGCAGCACCAGCCAGGCCCCCGCTGCCAGCATCGCGCTTTGAAGAAACAGCCGGAAGGTCCGCGAAAAGACGCTGAACCCCGCCGACAGGTCTCCGGCGCGAACCGCATTGTCCTGTGATTCAGACCGGGCCAGGCGCCAGCGGGCGAAGGTCGCGCCGCGCATGCCCAGGGCGCCGATCACCTCGCCCTCGTCGCGATAGAGGTCCGCCATGCGCTGCGCCTGCGCGCCGGCCTGGGCCGAACCCTGCAGCGGCGCGCGGGTCAGGACGCGGTTCAGGATCGTCGTGCCGACCAGGATCCCGCCGCCGACGGTCGCGACGATGCCCAGGACCGGGTGGAACATGAAGACCGCCGCCAGGAACAGCGGTGCCCAGGGCAGGTCGAAGAAAGCCAGCATGACCGGCGACCCGATTAGCCGCTGGACGGAATCCAGGTCGCGCATCCCGCCCGCCGTGGCGGCCGATTCGTCGCCGCGCAATGCGCCCTCGCGCAGGGCGGCGTCGAAGACGCGACCCTCCATCCGGTCCTGGAACCGCGCGGCGATCCGCTGCATCACGCGGTTGCGGATGATGTCGATGGCACCCATCAGCGCGAAGAGGAAGATCACCAGCACGAACAGCGCGGTCAGCGTCTCGACGCTGCGCGAGGCCAGCACGCGGTCATAGACCTGCAGCATGAACAGCGGCCCGGTCAGCATTAGCAGGTTCACGACAGCCGAGAAGACCCCCACCGACAGGAACAGCGGCCACCCCGTGGCGCGCGCCTGGCGCAGTTCCCGGGCCCCGTCCGTCAGGTTCGCAGCCTTGGCCATACGTCTTGCCCCGAAAATGCCGCGCCGATGGCGGGGCTTGCCTCGTTACCGCGGCGACCATATCACCACGCAGGGCTTATGCCAGCCTGCCGCGACCCTCGCATCGAAAGGTTAAGGATTCCCTTGCGCCCCAACAGCCCCCCCGTCATGGCCCTGCTGCTGACGGCGCTTGTCGCCGCCGGATGCGCGCAGGCGCCCGTCCAGAAGGACGGCATCACCATCAGCGACCCGTTCGAGGCGCAGAACCGCCGCGTGCATGCCTTCAACAAGGGGCTGGATGCGCGGGTGATCGGCCCCGTCGCGAACCGGCTGAAGGGCAGCGACGACGACGCGCCGCGCGATCCCGACGCGCCGATCGGGCTGTTGCAGATGGTCATCAATGCCGGGCGCAACCTCTCCTTGCCGGTCAAGGTCGTGAACGGGGTGCTGCAGGGCAAGCCCCGCGATGCGGGCGCGAACCTGACCCGGTTTGCGGTCAATTCGACGGTCGGGCTGGGCGGCGTCTTCGATCCGGCCGCCGACAGTTTCGGCGTGACGGAACGTGACACCGATTTCGGCCAGACGCTGGCGGTCTGGGGCGTCCCCGAGGGCGCCTATCTGGAACTGCCCGTGCTGGGCCCGTCGACGCAGCGCGATGCGGTGGGGCAGGTCGTCGATCTGCTGATCGATCCGCTGTACCACGTCTTTGACGGTCGGGATGCCGCGACGGTATTCGCCCTGCGGGTCGCGTCAAAAGCCGGTGATCGGGCGCGCTTTGGGGATACGGTGGATGGCATTCTGCAGGGCAGTGCGGATAGCTATGCGCAGACGCGGCTGATCTGGCTGATGAACCGCCGCTTTGACCTGGGAGAGACCGGTGACGATTACGACCCCTATGACGATGCGGATGTCATCGACCCCTATTCGGACTGACCGCCGGGGGCTGCTGGGCCTGATCGGATGCGCGTCGCTGACGGCGGTGCTGCCCTGGCGTCCCGCCCATGCGCTGGACACGGATGGGGCGCACGCGCTGATCGACCGGTCGCTGGCCGAGGTCTATCAGGTCATCAATTCGGGCCAGCCCGCCCCCCAGATGTATCAGCAGTTCGAGGCGATCTTTGCCCGCTATGCGGATGTGGATGTCATCGCGCGTTCGGCGCTTGGTCCGGCTGCGCGCCAGACCGATCCGGCGACCTTTGCAGAATACCGGCAAGCGTTCCAGGGCTATATCGGCCGCAAGTACGGCGCCCGGTTCCGAGAGTTCATCGGATCGCGGATCGAGGTGACGGGGTCGCGGCAGCTGAAAAGCTTTTATGCGGTGACGTCGGTGGCGTACCTGAACGGGCGCGCGCCGCTGGAGGTCGAATGGCATGTCTCGGACCGCTCGGGGCAGGATCTCTATTTCAACATCATCATCGAGGGCGTGAACATGCTGGCCAGCGAACGGGCCGAGATCGGCGCCATGCTGGCCCGTCGGCAGGGTGATGTCGCGGCGCTGGCCGCCGATCTGCGCCAGGCGGGCTGACCGCACCGGCCCACAAAAAAGCCGCCCGGTCGCAAAACCGGGCGGCTTTTTCATGTCCGGGGGTCAGTTTCCGCCCAGGATGCCGTTCAGGGCGCGGGACAGGGCGTCGTCCGAATCGGCGCCCACGCTGCTGCCCGGCGTGACGGGGGCCCCGCCCTGGACCTCTCCGGGGGCGGTGATCACGCGGCCGCTGTTCTGCGCCTCGATCCCGTTCATCACCCCGGCCAGCGCCGCGGCCAGCGGATCGTCGGCCGATCCGCTGGTCACCACCTGCGGGGTCGTGCCGCCGCTGGACATGATGATCCCGCTGCCGTCGGGCGACACGGTCGACAGGGGCAGCTCCGGCAGGCCGTCATGGATCTCCAGCATCACCGCCTGCCAGATCTCGGCCGGCAGACCGCCGCCGGTGACCCCGGTCAGGGGCGTGTTGTCATCGTTGCCCATCCAGACGCCGGTCACGTACTGTTCGGTGAAGCCCACGAACCACGCGTCGCGATAGCTGCTGGTCGTGCCGGTCTTGCCCGCCACGGGACGGTCGCCCAGCTGTGCGCGCCCGCCGGTGCCGTTCGAAATCACCTGCTGCATCATGTAGATCAGCTGGCCCGCCGCGCGCTGGCTGATGACGCGTTCGCCAAAGCCGCCGCTCTGGCCCATCAGCGGGCGGTCGTCGCCCTGCATTGCGACCTCGACCACGCCATAGGGCGCGACCGACGTGCCGCCGTTCCGGATGCCGGCATAGGCGCCCGTCAGCTCCATCAGCGTCGCCTCGGACGCGCCCAGGCCCAGGGACGGGCTGGTGGTCAGGTTGCTGACGATGCCGAAATCGCGCGCCACGCGGATCACCTGGTCGCGTCCGACGACCTCCTGCAGGCGGATGGTCGAGGTGTTTAGCGATTGCGCCAGGGACTGGGTCAGCGTGACCATGCCGCGATAGTTGCGGGTATAGTTCTGGGGCGACCAGTTGCGCCCGCCGGGAATGCGGATGGTCAGGGGGCCGTCCTCGATCCGGTCGCTTGGCGAATACCCGGCCTCCAGCGCGGCGGCATAGACGAAGGGCTTGAAGCTGGACCCGGTCTGGCGCTTGGCCTGGGTCGCGCGGTTGAAGACGCCGTTCACCCGCGTGTCGCGCCCGCCGATGATCGCACGCACCGCGCCGTCGGCGGACATCACCACGACCGCGGCCTCGGCGGTCGAGCCGTCCTTGACCTTCTCGTCGAACACCTTCTGCAGGGCGCGTTCGGCTGCCCGCTGGATGCGCTGGTCAAGCGTGGTCGTGATGGTCACGTCCTCGGTCGTCTCGCTGGTCAGGAAGCCGGGGCCGGATTCCATCAGCCAATCCGCAAAGTAACCGCCCGCCCGGGCCGATGCCGCCTGCGACAGGGTCGCGGGGTTGGCGCGGGCCTGGGCCAGCTGCTGGTCGTCCAGATAGCCTTCCTGGTGCATCAGTCCCATGACGACGCTGGCGCGGGCCTGGGCGCGTTCCAGGCTGGCGGTCGGGGCATAGCGGCTGGGTGCGGGCAGCAGGCCCGCCAGCATTGCGGCCTCGGACACGTTCAAATCGGCCGCGGGCTTGTTAAAATAGACCTGGCTCGCGGCCTCGAACCCACGGGCGCCGCCGCCCAGATAGGAGCGGTTCATGTAGATCGAGAGGATCTCCTCCTTGCTGTACTTCGCCTCCATGGCGAAGGCATAGGGGATCTCCTTGATCTTGCGCCAGATGCCGCCCGACCGGCATTCGGCCTCGAACTCGGCCTCGTTGGCAAAGCGGGTGGGATCGAACGTGTCGCCCAGGCACAGCAGCTTGGCGACCTGCTGGGTGATGGTGGAACCGCCGTTCCCCTCCAGCGGGCCGCGGCCCTCGGCCATGTTGATGCGGATGGCGCTGGCGATGCCGCGCGGGCTGACGCCGAAATGGCGGAAGAACCGGCGGTCCTCGGACGACAGCACGGCCTGCTGCAGCACCTCGGGGATCTGGTCGCTGGTGACGGCGCCGTATGTCTCTCCGCGCCAAGCGAAGACGCGGCCGTCGCGGTCCAGCATGGTGACGCTGCCGCGGGCGCGACCGTCGAACAGGTCCTGCGCCTCGGGAAGACTGACATAGAAATAGGCGCTGGCGGCGCCGATGATCAGCGCGACCGTCACGGCCAGGCGCCAGATCGACCCCCAGACGATGCGCCAGGCCAGCGTCACCAGACCGGCGATCCATCCCAGGATGCCGCCGCGCCGCGGCTTTCCGTGCCGCTTGACCTTGCGGGGCGTGGCCTTGGCCGGCGCGGGTTGGCTGCGCTTGTCGGCAACAGGGCTTTTGCCCGAACGGGGCGGGGTACCGGTAGGTCGTTTCATGCGTCGGGTGCCTGCGTGACTGCGTGGCCGGTTGGTCCGGCGGAATTGGCATCCAGCTTACAGCAAGTTTGCGTCGGGGGGAATTGGGCTGACCGAAGCGTGATTTTCCACGCCTGCCGGTCATGCGAAAGGCCCGGCCGCAGGGGCCGGGCCTTTGCCGTGGGGCGGGTGCCCGATCAGTTGTAGGCGTTCTCGCCGTGGGTGGTCACGTCCAGGCCCTGGCGTTCGTCGCTGTCGCTGACGCGCAGGCCGATCAGCGCCTTGACGATATGGATCGCGATGAAGGACACGACCGCCGACCAGACGATGGCGATGATCACGCCCAAGGTCTGGTTCCAGACCTGCGCGCCCATCGCGTATTCGCCCACCGCGCCGGTGGAATAGTCGAACACGCCGCCGCCGCCCAGGGACGGGGCCGCGAAGACGCCCGTCAGGATCGCGCCGACGATGCCGCCGACGCCGTGGATGCCGAACACGTCCAGGCTGTCGTCGATGCCCATGCGGGGCTTGACGGAGATAACGAACCACATGCAGACCAGGCCGGCGATCAGGCCGATCGCGATGGCGCCCATGGGTCCGACGAAGCCCGCGGCCGGCGTCACGCCGACCAGGCCCGCGATGGCGCCCGAGATGCCGCCCAGCAGGCTGGGATGGCCGCGCATCATCCATTCGCCGAACGACCAGGCCAGCACGGCGGCGGCGGTGGCGACGGCGGTGTTGATCATCGCCAGCGCGGTCAGGCCGTTGGCCTCGAGGTTGGAGCCCGCGTTGAAGCCGAACCAGCCGACCCACAGGATGCAGCCGCCGACCAGCGTGAAGGTCAGGTTATGGGGCGCCAGCAGCTCCTTGCGATAGCCCAGGCGGGGTCCTGCGACCATGGCCGCGACCAGCGCCGCGACGCCTGCGTTGATGTGGATCACCGTGCCGCCGGCAAAGTCCAGCGCGCCGTGCCCGAACAGCAGGCCCGAGGGCGCGTCATAGGCCGACGGGCCGCCCCACCACCAGACCATGTGGGCCATCGGGATGTAGGAGAAGCAGAACCAGATCACCACGAACAGGATCACCGCCGAGAACTTCAGCCGTTCGGCCGTGGCACCCACGATCAGCGCCGAGGCGATGCAGGCGAAGGCCATCTGGAAGATCACGAAGGCCAGTTCCGGGACGTACACGCCGGTCGAGAAGGTCTCGGCCAGGGCATCGGTGCCCACGCCCGCCAGGAACGCCTTGGACAGTCCGCCGATATAGGGGGTGAAGAAGGTCGCGTCCTCGGCGCTGCCGGCACCGGTGAAGGCCAGCGAATAGCCGAAAGCGACCCACAGGATCGCGATGATGGAAAAGATGGTCAGCACCTGCATCAGCACCGACAGCATGTTCTTGGCGCGCACCAGGCCGCCATAGAACAGCGCCAGGCCCGGCAGGGTCATGAAGATGACCAGGACGGCCGACATCATCAGCCAGGCGGCATCGCCCTTGTCGACGATGGGGGCCGCCGCCTCGACGACCGGGGCCGCGGCGTCCTGCGCGAAGGCTGGGACGGCGGACAGGGCCGCCGCCAAAAGACCATATGCGGAAAGCTTTCTCATACTTCTCTCATCCTTAACATCACCCCACGGGCCGCAGCTGCGGCGAACTTCGCCCCTTGGATTGGCAGAATGCAGCCGCTTGCACAGGCCGCAGGCACTGATTCAGGGCGTCCAGACCGGTCATGCCGGGAAAATGGGCTGTAATGCGGGGCGATGCCCGAATTTCAGGCGCGCCGCGTGCGGCCGCGGCAGCCCCGAAAGGGCCACCGAAAACGCAGGGTGGGAGAGGACGAAAAGGGGGTCGGTCAGGCCACGCGGCTGACGACGAAATCCGCGAGGTCGGCCAGCATGTCGCGAATCGGATGCGCGGGCAGCACCTGCAGCGCCGCGCGGGCCCGTGCGGCATGGGCCAGCGCATCGGCGCGCGCGGCCTCCATCGCACCGTGACGGGCCAGCAGCGACAGCGCGTGCTCCAGGTCGCCGTCGCGCTGGTCGCCCGCCTCGATGGTGCGGGTCCAGAAGGCGCGTTCCTCGGCGTCGGCCTTGGCGATGGCCTTGATGACCGGCAGGGTCAGCTTGCGTTCGCGGAAATCGTCGCCCACGTTCTTGCCGATTGTCTCGGTCGCGCCGCCGTAATCCAGCAGGTCGTCGACAATCTGGAAGCTGATGCCCAGGGCGTCGCCGTAATCGAACAGCGCCTGCACCTGATCGTCGGGCGCACCGGCGATGACGCCGCCCACCTCGGTCGCGGCGGAAAACAGCGCCGCCGTCTTGCCGCGCACCACCTGCAGATAGACGGATTCGTCGGTCGCCAGGTCCTGCGCCGCGGTCAGCTGCAGCACCTCGCCCTCGGCGATGGTGGCGCTGGCATTGGCCAGGATCTCCAGCGTTCGCAGGTTGCCGGGTTCGACCATCAGCTGAAAGCTGCGCGCGAACAGGTAATCTCCGACCAGCACGCTGGACTTGTTGTCCCACAGCAGGTTCGCCGTCGGGCGCCCGCGCCGCTGCGCGCTTTCGTCGACCACGTCGTCATGCAGCAGCGTGGCGGTATGGATGAATTCGACCGTGGCGGCCAGGTGGACATGCCATGGGCCGGGATAGCCCAGCAGCTTGGCCGCGGCCAGCGTCAGCATCGGGCGCAGGCGCTTGCCGCCGGCCTCGATCAGATGCGCCGTCACCTCGGGGATGCGGGGGGCATGGCGGCTGGCCATGCGGTCGCGGATCAGCGCGTTGACCGCCTCCATCTCGGCGGTCAGGGCCTCGCTCAGCCGATCCAGCGGTTTGCGGACGTTGTCCTGCACAGTCATGCCATACCCCGTGTCTGCGACCGTGCATTGCCACGGCATCGACAAATGCGCAACCGCCGCTTAACGTCGCGCCCATGAAAGAGCTTTTCCGCAGCAACGATCCGGTCCGCATGTCCGCCGCCACCAGCCTGCTGGAATCCGAAGGGATCGCCACCTTTCCGATGGATCAGCACATGAGCGTGCTGGAGGGATCAATCGGCGTGCTGCCCGCGCGGCTGATGGTCGCGGACCGCGACGAATTCATGGCCCGCGCCATCCTGCGCGACAACGGGCTGGATGACTGACACCCGCATCGACGGATTCCTGGACGGGCGGCTGCGCATCAGTCAGCCCGCGCGCGGCTATCGCGCGGGGGCGGATGCGGTGATGCTGGCCGCGGCCTGTCCCGCGCGGCCGGGGCAGGCGGTGCTGGAACTGGGCTGTGGGGCGGGGGTGGCCAGCCTGTGCCTGGGCTGGCGGGTGCCGGACCTTGCGATCACCGGGCTGGAGCAGCAGCAGACCTATGCGGACCTGGCCCGCGGCAATGCCGCCGCGAACGGCATCGCGCTGACGGTCCTGACCGGCGATCTGACCGACCCGCCGCGGGATCTGCGCGACGCCTCCTTTGACCATGTGATGATGAACCCGCCCTATTTCCTGGGCGGCACGGCCGCGCCCGACGCGGGCCGCGCCCTGGCCAGAAGCGAGGAGACGCCGCTGGCGCAGTGGATCGACGCGGGCCTCAGGCGGTTGCGCCCCGGCGGCTGGCTGACGGTGATCCAGCGGGCCGACCGCCTGGACGGGGTGATGGCCGCGCTTGGCGCGCGTGCCGGGGCGGTGACGATCCTGCCCATCGCCGCGCGGGCGGGCAGCCCGGCGGGGCGCGTTTTGGTCGCGGCGCGGAAGGGCGCGCGCGGTCCGCTGCGCCTGCTGGCACCCCTGATCACCCATGCCGCCCCCCGCCACGACCGCGATGCCGAGGATCTGACCCCCGTGGCTGCCCAGGTTCTGCGCGATGGTGCGCCGATCGCGATGGGAATTGCGAAAGCCGCGTGACAGAATCAACAAGCTGTGGTGCACTGGACTGGTTCGAGACAACTATAGAGGAGTACGCGATGACGGTTGCTTCCCATGTCGAGGAGCTTCGCAAGAAGCATCAGAACCTTTCGGTTGCCGTGGAGAGGGCCCAGAGGAGCCCCAGTGCCCGCGACCACGAAATCACCGCGATGAAGCGCGAAAAACTGCGTCTCAAGGAGCAGATCAACAGACTGGGTCACTGACCCGTCGCCGACCCGACACCAGACGGAAAAAGGCCCGCGCAGATCGCGCGGGCCTTGCCGTTTCAGCAGTGCGGTCCGATGTCAGACGAAGAATTGGCCGCCATTCGCGCTGATCGTGGACCCGGTGATGAAGCCCGCATCGTCCGCGGCCAGGAACACCACGGCGCGGGCGATCTCCTCGGGTTCGCCAAGGCGGCCGACGGGGATCTGCGGGATGATGCGTTCGTTCAGCACCTTTTCGTCGATGGCGCGCACCATCTCGGTGCCGATGTAACCCGGGCAGATGGCGTTGACGGTGATGCCCGCGCGCGCGCCCTCTTGGGCCAGCGCCTTGGTGAAGCCCAGGTCACCCGCCTTGGCTGCGGAATAGTTCGCCTGGCCCGCCTGACCCTTCTGCCCGTTGATCGAACTGATGTTGATCACGCGGCCGAACTTGGCGTTGCGCATGCCGTTCCAGACGCCGTGGGTCATGTTGAAGACGCCGGTCAGGTTGGTGTCGATGACCTCTTTCCACTGCTGGGGGGTCATCTTGTGGAACATCGCGTCGCGGGTGATGCCGGCGTTGTTGACCAGCACGGCGATGGGGCCCAGTTCGGCCTCGACCTGCTTGATGCCTTCGGCGCAGGCGTCGTAATCGGCGACCGACCATTTGTAGGTCTTGATGCCGGTCTCCTCGGTGAAGGCGCGCGCGGCGTCGTCGTTGCCGGCGTAATTGGCCGCGACCGTATAGCCCGCATCCTTCAGCGCCTTCGAGATGGCGGCGCCGATGCCCCGCGATCCTCCGGTGACCAGTGCGACTTTCGACATGTTTCCCCCTCCTTCTTTAGGTTCTTGAAATATTGCTAATCAATGAAGTTTCGGCGCGCAAGATCATTGCGCGCCAAATTGGCTTAGCGTTCCAGGCACATGGCGACGCCCATGCCCCCGCCGATGCACAGCGTGGCCAGGCCCTTTTTCGCGTCGCGGCGGCGCATCTCGAACAGCAGCGTGTTCAGGACGCGCGCGCCCGAGGCGCCGATCGGGTGACCGATGGCGATGGCGCCGCCGTTGACGTTCACGATGGACGGATCCCATCCCATGTCCTTGTTCACCGCACAGGCCTGGGCGGCAAAGGCCTCGTTCGCCTCGACCAGGTCCAGATCGCCGACCGACCAGCCGGCCTTCTCCAGCGCGCGGCGGCTGGCTGGGATCGGGCCGGTGCCCATGATCGCCGGGTCCAGGCCCGCGGTGGCATAGCTTGCGATGCGCGCCAAGGGCGTCAGGCCGCGGCGCGCGGCCTCGTCCTCGGTCATCACCATGACCGCGGCCGCGCCGTCGTTCAGACCGGATGCATTGGCCGCGGTGACCGATCCGTCCTTGGTAAAGGCGGGGCGCAGCTTCTGCATCGCCTCGATCGTGGCGCCGTGGCGGATGTATTCGTCCTTGTCGACGACCGTCTCGCCCTTGCGGGTCTTGACGGTATAGCCGACGATCTCGTCGTCAAAGCGGCCTTCCTTCTGGGCGGCCTCGGCCTTGTTCTGAGAGGCCAGCGCGAATTCGTCCTGCTGGTCGCGGCTGATCTGCCACTTGGCGGCGACGTTCTCGGCCGTCTGACCCATGTGATAGTTGTTGAACGCGTCCCATAGCCCGTCGCGGATCATCGTGTCGATGAACTGCATGTCGCCCATCTTATGACCGGCGCGCAGATAGGCGGCATGCGCCGACAGGGACATGCTTTCCTGACCCCCGGCCAGCACCACGCGGGCGTCGCCCAAGATCACCTGCTGCGCGGCCAGCGCGACGGCGCGCAGGCCCGATCCGCAGACCTGGTTGATGCCCCAGGCCGAGGATTCCTGCGGCAGGCCGGCCTTGATATGCGCCTGGCGGGCGGGGTTCTGGCCCTGCGCGGCAGTCAGCACCTGGCCCAGGATCGTCTCGTCGACCTCGGCCGCGTCGATGCCGGCGCGGGCGACAACCTCGGCCAGGACGGCTGCGCCCAGGTCGTGGGCGGGGACATTTGCAAAGGCCCCCAGGAAACTTCCGACCGGGGTGCGGGCGGCGGAAACGATTACGGCTTTGGTCACGGCAGACTCCTTCGCATCAGTGCCGGACGAACCGGCCTGGGGTCAGGATGCTGTTTCGGGACGCTACGTCAAGTCGAAGCCTTGGGACTTTCGGATGATGGCCCCCGCCCGGATGGGCGGAAGTCGCCGTCAGCGGCTGGCCAGGGACGGGGGTTTCTTCCAGGGCGGGGCGATGGTCGGGGCCCCGAAATAGTAGCCCTGCAGGCAATCGATGCCGATATCGATCAGGAAGGCGGCCTCGTCCGCCGTCTCGACCGATTCCGCCACGGTGAACATGTCAAAATGATGCGCGATGGATTGCAGCGCGCGCGTCAGGACCTGATTGTCGGGCTTGGTCGCGATCTCGCGGATGAACTGGCCGTCGATCTTGATCATGTCGAAGCAGAAGTCGCGCAAATAGCGGAACGAGGTATAGCCCGCCCCGAAATCGTCCAGCGCCAGGCTGATGCCGTATCCCTGCACCTCGGCCATGAAGGTCTGGACCTCCTCGGGCATGCCCATGGCGCTGCTTTCGGTGATCTCCAGGATCAGGCGTTCGCCCAGGGTGGTGTCGTCGGACACCCCGCGGCGCAGGGTGTTGATCCATTCGGGATACAGGATCGAGCGTGCCGACATGTTGATCGACAGGCGCAGGCCCGGATCCTCGGCCAGGGTCTGCAGGCCCAGGGACAGCGACAGGCAGTCGATCTTGCGGCCAAGCTCGGTCACCTCGGCCTGGGGCATGAAATCGCGCAGGGGCACCAGGCGGCCGCTGTCGTCGATGATGCGGATCAGCCCTTCGTAAAAGGCGGGGGTCTTGGTGCGTTGCGCCTGGACGATGGGCTGGAAGGCCAGCGTCGCGCTGCCCTTTTCCACCGCCGACGTGACGGCCGCCAGGGTGATGCGGTCCTGATGGCGGATCGCGTCCTCTAGGGGCGAGCTGTTGTCCATAGTTCTGTCGCTCACGGGCGGCCTCTTACCGAGTCGGGTCTGCTTGCAGTCTGCCCATATTGGCTTAACCTTCCGTGAATCGTGATCTCTTTCTCAGGTTTGGGTTAACAGATGATGGACCGTTGCGGATGGTGCGGCGATCTGCCGGTCTATGTCGCCTATCACGACACCGAATGGGGCGTGCCCGAACACGACCCGCGCGCGCTGTGGGAAAAGCTGGTGCTGGACGGGTTCCAGGCGGGCCTGTCCTGGATCACCATCCTGAAGAAGCGCGATGCCTTTCGCGCCGAATTCGACGGGTTCGACCCCGAACGCGTGGCGGCGTGGGACGCGGCGCGGATCGATCGTGCGCTGACGAACCCCGGCATCATCCGCCACCGCGGCAAGATCGAGGCCACCGTGCGCGGCGCCCGCGCCTTTCTGGACATCGAGGCGTCCGAAGGGTTCGCCCCCTGGCTGTGGTCCTTTGTCGGCGGCGCGCCGATCCAGAACGACTGGCCGGACCTGGGACACGTCCCCACCGACACGCCAGAATCGCACGCGATGTCCAAGGCATTGAAGGCGCGCGGTTTCGGGTTCTGCGGTCCGGTGATCACCTATGCCTTCATGCAGGCCACGGGCATGGTGAACGACCATGTCGTGACCTGCCACAGGCATGGTCCCGTCAGGGCGCTGTCAGCTGGGTGACCAGCGTCTTGGCGGCGTCCGAATCCCATTCGGCGTCGCCCAGATAGCGGGCGACCTCGCGGCCCTCGCGGTCGATCAGCACCGTCACGGGCAGGCCCACGACGCCCATCTCGCGCGCGACCTGCTGGCGCGGGTCCAAAAGGACCGGCAGGTTCTCGACGCCGACCTCGGCATAGAAATCGTCGATGCGCTCGACCGCGTTGCGTCCGGTGGCGATCGTCACCACCTCGAAGTCGTCGCCGCCCAGTTCGGCCTGCAGGCGGTCCAGGGCGGGCATCTCCTCGCGGCAGGGCGCGCACCAGGTGGCCCAGAAGTTCAGCAGCACGACCTTGCCCTGCCAGTCGGCCAGGGTGTGGGTGCCGCCGTCGCGGTCGGTGAACTCGGCGGCCGCCACGGGGGCGGGGTCTTCGGCCACGACCAGCTTGTCCAGCCCCCCGTCGCGCGCCGCCTGCCAGTCGGGGCCTGCGGCGAAGGCGGTGTTTGCACCGAAAACAAGGGCCGTATAAAGCAGGGCGGAACGCAGCATGTGACCTCCGAAGGACGTACTTGATGACCGACCGGCCCCAGACCACCGCCAACAGCATGTGGGGCGGGCGCTTTGCCGCCGGTCCCGACGCGATCATGGAGGCGATCAACGCCTCGATCGGGTTCGACCGGCGGCTCTACGCCCAGGATATCCGGGGCAGCCGGGCCCATGCGGCGATGCTGGCCGCCACGGGCATCATCAGCGATAGCGATGCCGAGGCGATCGGGAAAGGCCTGCTCACCGTCTTGTCAGAAATCGAGGCCGGCCAGTTCGCCTTCCGCACCGACCTGGAGGACATCCACATGAACGTGGAGGCCCGCCTGAAGGAGGTCATCGGCGAACCCGCAGGCCGCCTGCACACGGGCCGGTCCAGGAATGACCAGGTGGCGACCGATTTCCGGCTGTGGGTGCGCGACCAGTGCGACGCGGCCATCGACGGGCTGACCGCGCTGATCCGCGCGGCTTTGTCGCAGGCCGAAGGCGGCGCCGATTGGGTCATGCCGGGCTTCACCCATCTGCAGACCGCGCAGCCGGTGACCTGGGGCCACCACATGATGGCCTATGTCGAGATGTTCGGCCGCGACCTGTCGCGGTTCCAGGACGCCCGCAAGCGCATGAACGAATCGCCCCTGGGGGCCGCGGCGCTGGCGGGGACCGGCTATCCCATCGACCGCGACATGACCGCCGCGGCGCTGGATTTCGACGGTCCCATGGCCAACAGCCTGGACGCGGTTAGCGACCGGGATTTCGCGCTGGAATTCCTGGCGGCCAGCAGCATCTGCGCCGTTCACATGTCGCGCCTGGCCGAGGAGCTGGTGATCTGGTCGTCGGCCCAGTTCCGGTTCGTGTCGATGTCGGACAAGTGGTCGACCGGGTCGTCGATCATGCCGCAGAAACGCAACCCCGACGCGGCCGAGCTGATCCGCGCCAAGATCGGCCGCATCCTGGGGGCGACCGTCGCGCTGTTCACGGTGATGAAGGGCCTGCCCTTGGCCTATTCCAAGGACATGCAGGAGGACAAGGAGCAGGTCTTTGACGCCGCCGACACGCTGATGCTGGCGCTGGCTGCGATGACCGGCATGCTGTCGGACCTGACCGCGAACCGCGACCGGCTGGAGGCCGCGGCGGGGGCCGGGTTCTCGACCGCGACGGATCTGGCCGACTGGCTGGTACGCGAACTGGGCCTGCCGTTCCGCGACGCCCATCACGTCACCGGATCGCTGGTGGCCCTGGCTGAACAGGGGGGCGTCGATCTGCCCGATCTGTCGCTGGCGCAGATGCAATCGGTGCATGGTCAGATCACCGACGATGTGTTCAATGTGCTGGGCGTGCACAATTCCGTCGCCTCGCGCCAAAGCTATGGCGGCACGGCGCCTGCGCAGGTGCGCGCGCAGATCGCCCGCTGGAAGGAGAAACTGGCATGAGAAACACGGTCATCATCGTCGTCGTCCTGGTCGTGGTCGTGGCCGTCCTGGCCAGCTGCGGCGTCGACGGCGCCCCGCAGCGCCCGGTCGAGAAGCCCCTGCAGCAGCAGATGGGCGTCACCGTCAGCGGCGATGCCCGGTTCGGCGTGTCGGCCGAGCTGTAGATGGACCACTTCCTCTACAGGAACGGCGAGCTCTACGCCGAGGACGTGCCCCTGTCCTGCATCGCGCAGCAGGTCGGCACGCCCGTCTATGTCTATTCCGCGGCCACGCTGACGCGGCATTTCGGCCTGTTCCGGCAGGCGCTGGACTGGACCGACCACCTGGTCTGCTTTGCAGTCAAGTCGAACAGCAACTTGGCGGTGCTGAAGCTGATGGGCGATCTGGGTGCGGGCATGGATGTCGTCTCGGGCGGGGAATACGCCCGCGCCAAGGCCGCCGGCGTGCCGGGCGAGCGGATCGTCTTCTCGGGCGTGGGCAAGACCATCCCCGAGATGCGCATGGCCATCGAAGGCGGCATCCGCCAGTTCAACATCGAGAGCGAGCCCGAGATGCGCGCCCTATCCGCGCTGTGCGTCAGCATGGGCGCCACGGTGCCGGTGGCGATCCGCGTGAACCCCGACGTGGACGCCAAGACGCATGAGAAGATCGCCACGGGCAAATCCGACAACAAGTTCGGCATCCCGATTTCCCGCGCCATGGCCGTCTATGCCGAGGCCGCGTCCCTGCCGGGGCTGCGCGTCGTGGGTGTGGATGTGCATATCGGCAGCCAGCTGACCGATCTGGCGCCCTTTCGCGCCGCCTATCTGAAGGTGGCCGAACTGACCCGTGCGCTGCGCGCCGAGGGGCACGACATCACCCGCCTGGACCTGGGCGGTGGCCTGGGCATCCCCTATCGCCGCGACAACAGCGCGCCGCCTTTGCCCATCGAATACGGGCAGGTGATCCGCGAGACGGTGGGGGATCTGGGCTGTCAGATCGAGATCGAGCCGGGCCGCAACATCGTCGGCAATGCGGGCGTCCTGCTGTCGCGGGTGATCTATGTGAAGAACGGCGAGGATCGCGACTTCCTGATCGTGGACGCGGCGATGAACGACCTGCTGCGCCCGGCCATGTACGGCGCGCATCATGACATCGTCCCGCTGGTCGAGCCCGCCGTCGGCGCGCCGGTCCGGCCCTATGACGTGGTGGGTCCGGTCTGCGAATCGGGCGATACCTTCCAGAAGGGGGCCGATCTGCCCGAACTGGCGGCAGGGGGGCTGGTCGCGTTCCGGTCGGCCGGGGCCTATGGTGCGGTGATGGCGTCGGAATACAATTCCCGCCCGCTGGTCCCCGAGGTGCTGGTGCAGGGCGATCACTTCGCCGTCATCCGGGCACGCCCCACGTTTGAGGAAATGCTGGCACGGGATAGCATCCCGGCATGGCTTTGATCGGGCGACAGCACGACACCGACAGCCCGGGGGCCGTCAGCCCCCGGACCCCCGAGGGTATTTTCACAACGGAGATGGGGCCGGTGGCCCGTGCCCTGCGCCTGACCCGCGCGGGC
>NZ_JXYF01000149.1:0-1437 GCF_000967735.1 Paracoccus sp. S4493 | reverse complement strand
CCATCGACGAGATCCAGCTGTGTGCCGATCCCGGGCGCGGGCATGTGTTCACCGACCGACTGCTGCACATGCGCGGCACCGTCGAGACGCTGTTCCTGGGCAGCAGCACCATGCGCCCGACCATCGCGGCCCTGGTTCCCGAAACCCAGTTCGAGCGCAAGGAGCGGTTCTCGACCCTGTCATGGGCAGGATCGAAGAAGCTGTCCCGGATGCCGCCGCGCAGCGCGATCGTGGGCTTCAGCGTCGACGACGTCTATGCGATGGCCGAGCTGATCCGTCGGCAGAAGGGGGGCTGCGCGGTCGTGATGGGGGCGCTGTCGCCCCGCACGCGCAATGCTCAGGTCGCGATGTACCAGAACGGCGAGGTCGATTACCTGGTGGCCACCGACGCCATCGGCATGGGCCTGAACCTGGACATCAAGCACGTGGCCTTCAGCGCCACGCACAAGTTCGACGGCAAGCGGGTCCGCCCGCTGTTTCCCCATGAGATGGGCCAGATTGCCGGCCGGGCAGGGCGGCACACCGAATCCGGCACCTTCGGCGTCACCGGAGAGGCCGAGCCCCTGGACGAGGGGCTGATCGACGCGCTGGAGAACCATCGGTTCGCCCCCATCAGCCGGCTGGTCTGGCGCAACGGCAAGCTGGATTTCGGCAGCATGGACCGGCTGGTGGAAAGCCTGGAGACCGGCCCCGGCCACGAACTGCTGGCCCGCGGGCGCGAGGCCGACGACGTGGCGACGCTGAAGATCCTACGCGACTTTCCCGAGATCAAGGACCGCATCCGCGGCGGCAAGGACGTGCGCCTGCTGTGGGACGTGTGCCGGGTGCCCGATTTCCGGGGAATCTCGACCATGGAACACGCGACTTTGCTGGCGCGGATCTTCGGTTTCCTGCAGGATGGACATATCCCGGCGGATTGGCTTGGCCGGGCCATCGAACGCATCGACCGGACCGCCGGCGACATCGACGCCATCTCGAAGCGGTTGGCATATATCCGCACCTGGACCTATGTCGCGCAAAGAACGGGCTGGGTGGCGGACGAAAAGCATTGGCGCGGGGAAACGCGCGCTGTAGAAGACCGCCTGTCGGACGCGCTGCACGCGGCCCTGACCCAACGATTTGTGGACCGGCGCACATCCGTGCTTCTGCGCCGGCTCAAGCAGAAGGAGAGCCTGGTGGCCGAAGTGAATGACAAGGGCGAAGTGACGGTCGAGGGCGAATTCGCCGGCCGCCTGGAGGGCTTCCGCTTCCGCCCCGACCAGACCGCATCGGCGGACGAGGCCAGGATGCTGAGCCGCGCCAGCTATGACGCGCTCAAGCCCGAGTTCCATCTGCGTGCGGACCGCTTCTACAACGCGCCCGACACCGAGATGGACTATACCGAACAGGGCGGCCTGATGTGGGGCAGCCAGGCGGTCGGCAAGCTGGTCAAGGGCG
>NZ_JXYF01000148.1:0-14138 GCF_000967735.1 Paracoccus sp. S4493 | reverse complement strand
GGGTTCCGCCCGCTGCCCGTCGATGCCGATGGCGAGACGCTGCAGGCGCTTGCCGCAGCCCTTGACCGCGATCGCCGCGCGCTGCTGGACCGGGCGCCGGTGCTGGCCGACCTGATCGCCCGCGCGCCGGAACTGGGGCGCCCGGGGACACCCGGCCTGATCCTGGCCGCGGGACCGCAGGACGCGCCGACCGGCGCCGCGATCTGCGTGGCGCTTGAGGAGGGCGAGCAGTCGCGCGTGCAGGTCTGGTGGGACCGCGCGCGCCTGTCGCAGGCCGCATGGCGCGCCATCGCCAACGTGACCGAGGCCTTGGCCGCGGCCGATCCGTCCCTGCCGCTGGACAAGGCGCCGACCCTGCCGGCCCATGCCATGGCGACCGTGGCCCGCGACGACCGCGATGCGGGCCCGGACGCGCCTGTGACAATCCAGGACGCGTTCGCCGCACAGGTCGCCCGACGCCCCGATGCCGACGCGCTGATTTTTCGCGGAGAGCGGCTGAGCTATGCCCTGCTGGATCAACGCGCGTCCCACCTGGCACGACAGCTGGCCGCGATGGGCGTCGGGCCCGGCGTGCCCGTGGGCCTCTTCGCCCCGCGCGGGCTGGGATTGGTCGTCGGTGCGCTGGCGATTCTGAAGGCGGGCGGCGCCTATGTGCCGCTGGATCCGGACTATCCGGCCGACCGGCTGCAGCACTACATCGCCGACAGCGGTGCGCCGGTGGTCGTGGCCGACCCGGCGATCCTTTCGCGCCTGCCAGCGCATCAGGCGCGCGTGCTGCCGCTGGACGCCAAGGGACCGGAGGCGGACCCCCGGCCCGCATCGGGCCAGGACCTGGCCTATCTGATCTATACCTCCGGCTCGACCGGGACGCCCAAGGGGGTGATGGTCGAACACCGCAACGTGGTGAACTTCTTCGCCGGCATGGACCGGTCGCTGGATGCCCCCGAACCGGGCACCTGGCTGGCGGTCACCAGCCTGTCCTTCGACATTTCCGTGCTGGAGATCTTCTGGACGCTGACCCGTGGCTGGAAGGTCGTCATCGCAGGCGATCTTCTGGGGGGTGCCACGGCGGAGCCTGCCACCGGCAGCCGCAAGGGCATGCAGATGTCGCTGTACTACTGGGGCAATGACGACGGGGCGGGCCCCAAGAAATACGAACTGCTGCTGGAGGGCGCGAAATTCGCCGACCGCCACGGCTTCGTCGCCGTCTGGACGCCCGAGCGGCACTTCCACGCCTTCGGCGGCCCCTATCCGAACCCCTCGGTCACCGGGGCGGCGGTGGCGGCGGTCACGCAGAACATCGCGGTCCGCGCAGGGTCGTGCGTCGGCCCCCTCCACCACCCTGCCCGCATCGCCGAGGAATGGGCGGTCATCGACAACCTGACCAATGGGCGCTGCGGCATCGCCGTGGCCTCCGGCTGGCAGCCGGACGATTTCGTGCTGCGCCCGCAGAACACGCCGCCCGCGAATAAACCTGCGATGCTGCAGACCATCGACCAGGTCCGCCGACTGTGGCGCGGCGAGGCGGTCGAGTTTCCGCGCGCCGACGGCACCCCCTTTGCCGTCGTGACCCAGCCCCGACCGGTTTCGGCGGAACTGCCCATCTGGGTGACCACCGCGGGCAACCCCGAGACCTGGCGCGAGGCCGGGCGGCTTGGCGCCAACGTGCTGACCCATCTTCTGGGCCAGAGCATGGACGACATCGCCGCCCGCATCCCGGAATATCACGCAGCCCTGCGTGAGGCGGGTCACGATCCGGCGGATTTCACCGTCACGCTGATGCTGCACAGTTATCTGGCCGACACGCGAGAGGCCGCGATGGAGACCGCGCGCGAGCCGATGAAGGAATACCTTCGCGCTGCCGCCGCGCTGGTCAAGCAATATGCCTGGGCCTTCCCGGCCTTCAAGAAGCCCGCGGGCGTCACCGACGCGATGTCGCTGGACCTGTCCAACCTGGACCCGGACGAGATGGAGGGCATCCTCGATTTCGCCTTCCTGCGCTATTTCAACGACAGCGGCCTGTTCGGGACCGTCGACGATGCCGAGGCGCGGATCGCAGCCCTGCGAAAGATTGGCGTGACCGAGATCGCCTGCCTGATCGACTATGGCATCGCCCCGTCGATGGTGCTGGACAGCCTGCGGCATCTGGCGGTGCTGCACGACCGCGTGAACCCGGTCACGACCGAGGTCGCCGATTACGGCATCGCGGCCCAGATCACGCGGCACAAGGTCACGCACCTGCAGGCCACCCCATCGATGGCGCGCCTGCTGCTGGAGGACGCACCGTCGCGTGCCGCGATGGCGGGGCTGAAGACCATCGCCCTGGGCGGAGAGGCCCTGAGCCAGGGCCTGCTGGCCGATCTGCGACGGAACGGATCTGCGCGCGTCCTGAACATGTACGGCCCGACCGAAACGACGATCTGGTCGGCGGTCGCCGATCTGGGCACGCAGGCCGACGATGTCTGGCTGGGTGACCCCATCGCCGCCACCAGCCTTCACCTGCGCGACCCGCAGGGAGAGGCGGTCGCCGACGGTGTCGCGGGAGAATTGTGGATCGGCGGGGCGGGCGTCACCCGCGGCTACTGGAACCGTCAGGCGCAGACCGATGCGGCGTTTCCGCAGACCGACCAGGGACGTCTGTACCGGACCGGCGATCTGTGCCGTCGCGACAGCACCGGGCGCCTGCGGTTCCTGGGTCGCATCGACCAGCAGGTCAAGCTGCGCGGCTATCGCATCGAATTGGGAGAGATCGAGACCCGGTTGGCGCGCCTGCCCGGCGTCCGCGACGTGGCGGTCGTCGCCAAGGGCCAGGGTCCGGGCGATCGGCAACTGATCGGCTATGCTACCGGAGAAGGGCTGGACGGCGCGGCGCTGCGCGCGGCGCTGTCGCGCGAGCTGCCGGATTTCATGGTGCCGCTGCAGATCCATGTCCTGCCGGAAATGCCGCTGACCCCCAACCGCAAGATCGACCGCAAGGCGCTGGCGGTGGCCGATGCCGCGCCGCCCACGGCCCGGGTCGCACCGTCGGCACCACCGCCCGTTGCGGCCGCCACGCCGGTCCCCGCCCCGGCGCCCGAGGTCAACGACCTGCAATCGCGGATCGGCCAGATCATGGCACGCATCCTGGGCCTGCCCGAGGTTCGCGCGGATGACAACTTCTTCCAGCTGGGTGGCCACTCGCTGCTGGCGGTGCAGCTGCACCGGACGATCCGGGACGAGCTGGCAGTAACGCGCAGTTCGATCACGGACATCTTCCGGTTCCCGGTGCTGCGTGATCTGGCCGCGCATCTGGGCGGAACACGGGCCACGCCCGCAACCCCTGCACCGGTGGCCGCTGCCCCCTCGCCCACTCCGGATGCGGTCCAGCCCGCCGCTGCGGGCGACATGATGGCCGCACGCCGCGCTCTGCGCGCGCGCATGCGACCCACGGGCCAAAACTGACCCGGCATATGTCGGCCGGGGAACCGGCCGATGACCTACTTGTATTCGATCAGCGCGCCTCGGCGGTTGCGCAGCCGGTTCAGATGGAACTGGGCCACGCCCATCGCCTCGGGGAACTTGCCCATCAGGGTATAGACCGCCCGCTTGCGTCCCAAGCGCCGCGACAGGCGTATCGCCTGCAACGGATAGACCAGCAGCAGCGCCAGCAACACCGGATGAACCAGCAGCGCGCCAAGAACCGCCACCACCGGCAGGATCAGGCCCCAGATCAGGGCGCGCCGAGTCTCCGCGGTCCAGTGTCGTTCGGGGGGGGCGCCATGCAGGGCCGCACCTTCGGCAAAGGCATGCCCCGCGCGCTTGCTGCGCCGCCACCACTGCCCGAACCGGGTGATGTCCGCGTCATGCAGCGTCATTTCCACCGGCAGCCGGCGAATGCGCCACCCGGCCGCCCGCAGACGGACGCACATCTCGGGCTCTTCTCCGGCAATCAGCGATTCGCGGAAACCCCCGACGGCGGCGATCGCATCATGGCGAATCAGCATGTCGCCGCCCACGGCGCGGGCGTCGCCGACCGGCGTGTCCCATTCCAGGTCGCACAGCCAGTTATAGACCGATCGTTCGGGATAAAGCTCCCTGCGCCGTCCGGCGACAACCGCCAGTTGGGGATCTGCCTGCAGGGCCCGGACGGCGGCAGGCAGCCATTCCGGCTGCAGCATGCAATCGCCGTCGATGAACTGGACGAATTCGGTCGGGTCGGCGGCAATGGCTTTCAACCCTGCATTGCGGGCCCGCGCCGCGGTGAATGGCAGGCCCATATCCAGATGCACGACCTGAACGCCCATCGCCTGCGCAAAATCCGCGCTGCCATCGGTCGATCCCGAATCGACATAGACAATCCGGGACAGCTGCTGCGACAAGGCGCGCAGACAGGCCTGAAGGCGCGCTCCCTCGTTCCGTCCGATGACGATCGCGGTGACGGGATAGTGCGGAAGGGAGCTGTCGGAATGTGCGGACAAGTCGATCTGCTTCATGCAATGTGCCCGATGATATGATACGAAACGGCGTCGAGACGGAAGAAAGAATTTGAGAATGGACGGTACCAGCGCCCGCAGGCACGACCATCTGAAGGCATGGTCGGCATTGCCCCAGATCGAGATGCCGCAAAAGGCCGCACTTCGTGCACTGATCGCGGACGATCACGGGTCTGAACGCAGCAGATCCTACGACCTGCTGCGGACGCGGATGCTGCCCGAGGTGACCGAACGCGGCTGGACGCGCATCGGCGTCAGTCAGGCCAGTCCGGGCCCGGCATCGTCGCTGACCGCGCTGAACCTGGCCTTGTCCGAGGCGCGCCGACCGGACCGCCACGTCCTGTTGATCGATCTGGACATCGCGCATCAACCGGTGCTGGCCCGGTTCGGCCAAGCCGGGGCGCCCGCCGGTCCGCTGTTTCGCGCCTGCACGGTGACGCCGCGGCTTGCCTTTGCCACCGTGCAGGCCGCGCCCGACCTGGCCGCGATCACGCTGCTGTCGCCGCAGTTCCAGCAGGCCCTGTCCGAGATGATCATGGGGATGGCCGCGGATGTCACCATCCTGCACCTGCCCCCTTGCCTGTCCGACGATGCCGGCCTGGCGGCGCTGCCGCTGGTCGACACGGTCTTGCTGACGATCGACGGACGCCGCGACACGGCGGCCGATCTGCGCCGCTGCGAGGCGCATGTCACCCGTCATTGCCCCGTGCTGGGGCTGTTTCTTCATAACGCCGAGGCTTGAATGGGACCGATTGTCGGAATACGCGAATTCATCGGGATGCTGTCGCGCCGGGGACCGGTGATGGCCGCGCTTCTGGTCGTTTGCGTGCTGGTCGCGCTGGCACAGGCGCTGGCGCTGCCCCGAGCCTTTGAATCGATCGCCGTGCTGCAGGTCCAGCCGACCGTCCTGACCGGCGGCGTCGACAGCGGCGACACCGCCACCCGCCTGCGCACCATCGAACAGCGGATCATGGCCCGCAACAACGTGCTGGACATGATCGACCGTTTCAACCTCTACGACGACACGCCGTTGAGCGAGGATGAAAAGGTCGCGCAGTTCCGCCAGGATGTGCGCGTCAACTTTGTCGCGGGCGTCACCGCCTCTGCCGGCGCGATGGAGGAGGTGTCCGCAATCCAGGTGACGGCGCAGACCGGCACCGCCGCCGGTTCCGCCAATCTGGCCAATGACATCGTCGACCAGATCCAGACCGGCAACCTGAGAGAGCGCGACCAGCGATTGAGCGAGCTGATCGGTACGCTGGAGACGCAGGACCGCCGCGCGCTTGAGGCGATTGCCGCGATCGAGGCCGACTTGGCGGCCTTCCGCACGGAAAACACTGACCGGATGCCTGAGAACCTGGAGTTTTTGGCCGCAGAGCAGACCCGCCTGGAAGGCCAGCGGACCGAACTGATCCGCTCCCTGCAGGCGTTGGAACGCGAGCGCCTGGCGCTGGAGGTGGGGACATCCGAACTGGGCCGCCAGGAACCGCTTGCCCAGCAGCTGCGCATCCTAGAGGTCGATCTGGCCCAAGCCCGGCGTACGCTGGCCCCGAACCACCCCGAAGTGCAGCGCTTGGAGGCGCAGATCGACGCCCTGCGCGAAGGCGATGGACAGCAGATGTCGGTCGGCCAAAGCCGCCAGATCGACCTGATCCGGCAGCAGGAGGAGTCGCTACAGCTGGAATTGGCAGCGATCGACCGCCGCCTGCCGATGATCGCCGCGAATGTCGCGGGCATTCCCGAGGTGTCGGAGACGATGGCGGACTATACCCGCCGGCTTGCCGCGCTGGAGGTACCGCGCATGGCCATTGCCGAACGCCTGTCGCAGGCGCGTCTGGACCAGAGCCTTGTGACCAGCGACTATGGTCAGCAGATGATCCTGCTGGAGAGCGCGACCGAGGCGGAATACCCGCTCAGTTCGGGCCGCAAGCGTCTGGCAATGCTGGGTGTCGTCCTGGGGTTGGGTCTGGCGCTGTTGTCCGGCTTCCTGCTGGAGGTGCGACGCCCTGTGCTGCGGACGCAGGCCATGGTGACGAAGTATCTGGGCGTGGCCCCGATCGCGTCTATCCCGTTCCGGCCGACGGCTCGGGAGCAGGTGGTTCAACGGACTCGAAATGCCGCCAGCTTCGTGATCCTGATCGCCGGTGTCGTGGTCGGGGTCATCCTGGTGCTGAACCGCTAGTGTTCTGCGCGCATCGGCCCGGATCGGGGCCGATGCGCGCAGATCGTGTCATGACGTCAGATGAAATCGAAGACGTCGTGCAGCAGGACAGAGTCGCCGCCGCCAAAGTTCAGCAGCGTGCCATCGCGGACCTCCGTCGCGGAATAGCTGCGACCGCCCAGATCCAGGACGTCGCGACCCGTCTCGAACCCGTAGACGGTATCGGCATCGTCACCCGCGCGGAAGATCAGCACGTCACGATCGCCATCGCCGTTGTTGCCGTCGCCGATCCAGATGCTGTCATCGCCCTGACCGCCCCGGACCGTGTCCTTGCCCATCGATCCGTCCAGCGTGTCGTCACCGCTGCTGCCGGTCAGACGGTCATGGCCCCACCGGGTGTTGAAGTTCACGCCGTCGCCGCTGTCGGACACTCGCGCCCGCGATGCATCGATGACGTCATTGCCCGAATGGGTCCAGCCCAGTTCGAAATTGACGAAGCGCAGGCTGGCGTCACCGCCGATGGTGGTGCTGGCATTGCCCGAGAACGCGCCGTTCGACAGCACGCGGTCAACTGTGACGGTAACGCCTGCGATGCCGACATCCTCGTTATGGCCCCAGATGTCGCCGCGCTTGATCCAGATGTTGATCAGATCGTCGCCTGCCCCACCGTTGATCGTGTCATGGCCGGGGTTGTGATTGGCATCGCCATTGCCCCACCGGATGTTGTCCTGGCCCGCGCCGCCGTTGATCCGGTCGTTGCCCGTGCTGGAATGGATGAAGTCGTTGCCGGCGCCGCCGTTGATCGTGTCGTTGCCCGACCCGCCGTCCAGCACGTCGTCATAGCGCGATCCGGCAATGCGGTCGTTCCCCGCCCCGGTGAAGATCGACACGCCATGGCCGGGCTTGCCGCCGCCCACGGTGTTCATGGATGCATTCGCCGCGGAGACGATGTCGTTGCCGGCAGTGCCATGGATGCGCTCTATGCCGGTGAACTCCACCCGTTCGTTCCCGATCCGGGCCACGCCGTCCTCGGTCGACCGAAGGGAGATGCGGGCACCCGCGTTGCCTTCCAGAAACAGCCTGTCGCCGCCGGGATTGCCGGGCGTATAGGGGTTGGCATCAAAGCGTTCGCTGCCGGTACCGCCGTGATAACGGTCATTGCCCATGCCCGGCCGCCAGTAGAACGTGTCCAATCCTCCAAGACCCCAGACTTCGTCTGACTGCCCGCGGCCACGCATGGCGTCGTCGCCATTCGATCCTCTGATTGTCGGCATCCCTTGATCCCATTCATGTTGCCCGATGTACGGCAGCATTATGCGATCAAGATTAAGGCTTTATTATCCCCAACTGAAAAGGTTCCCTATCAGCAGCAAGATTTTGCAATTGCCGTATTACCTTGAGCGGATCCCCGCATTTGTGCAGGCTTATCACGTAATTTTTGGGGTTGGCAGCGATTTTCCGCTTGTCTTTCTGACAATGCTATTTCTGCGCTTCTGCAATCCGACTCAGAAGCAGCCGCGCGTTTGTTTGATGGTCGAATGAAACCAGGGCGGACTGGCGGGCCGCTTGGCCCATTGCGCCAGCAAATTCCGGGTCCGACTGCAGCCGGCGCAGCCGGTCGACGATGGCCGCAACATCGCCTTGCGGGACCAGAAACCCGTCGACGCCGTCGCGAATCATGTCGCCCGTTCCGCCGATTCGCGAACAGATCACCGGCAGGCCGCAGGCCATCGCCTCCATCACCGTGACCGGGGCCGCTTCGCCCTGTCCGATGGATGACAGGGCCAGCGCGTCGACGCTGCGCAGCAGATCCAGCACGCGCGATTCGTCCAGCGACCCCATCATCTGGACTTGGTCCTGCAGGCCGAGCCTGTCGATTTCGGCTAGGATCGCGTCCCTTTCAGGGCCTTCCCCTGCGATGCGATAGGCGATGGAAATGCCCTGCTGCCGCAGCTGGGCCATTGCCTGCAGGAAGAACCGGTGGCCCTTCATGTGGTTCAGACGGGCCACTGTTGCGACGGTGAAATCCTGCCCCGGCGCACGATGCGACGGGGTGAAGCGCGCACAATCGACGCCCATCCAGATCACCGGGTTCGGGGTCGCGGTGCTGACCTCCGCAATCTGCTGCGCCAAGGGCCGGGTCACCGCGGCGACAAAGCTGGCACGTGCCATCTTGGCGGCGTGGTCCACACCATAGACCGGCAGATCCCCATGCAGCGTCAGGCTGTAGGTCAGGTCGCCCAGGATCGCAGCCAGTGCACCCAGATGCGCGGCATTGGCGCAGGAATGAATGTGCAGGTGCCGCACATCGTGGCGTCGCGCATCCTGGACCAGATCTGCCGCCGAGGGAAGCAGCGCCAGCAGCCGCAGCCTGCCGGCGATCGACGTCTGCGACAGGCCCGCCAGATAGGCCACCGCACGCGCGGTACGGACCGGATGCGCCAGCAGACGCAGCACCGCACCGATGCGGGGTGGAAACAGGTAGGTCGTGCGCGCCGCGGCCTGTTCGGCAAAGGCATGAGGGCACGACCCCGCGGGCGGGCGGCGCGTCGAATACAGGCGGACGGGCGTGCCAGCATCCTCGATCGCGCCGATCTCTCTCCAGAAGAACGCATGGGTCTGCGACGGAAATTCGGGAACAACATAGCCCAGTGCCAAGATCGCGTCTCCCTGCTGCCCGCGCGAAGCCCGTTGCCGCTATCCACAGCGCGGGACTGTAAAAATCGGTGCAATCTTTCGATCAGGCCGATGGCCTAGACCGTCCGAGTCGGCTAATGTTTCCCTGTTGTCGGCCATCGCCCCGGCGCGTTCAAGATCTAGCGAAGAGGCCTCTGGATGTCCCTGTCTCGACCACGGGTCCTGGTGATCGCCGAAGCGGCCAACCCGGAATGGGTCTCGGTCCCGCTGGTCGGCTGGTCGCTGGCCGCGGCGCTGCATCGCCAGACCGACGTGCATATCGTCACCCAGATCCGCAATCGCGACGCTTTCCTGCGCGCCGGCATGGTCGAGGGTCGCGACTTTACCGCCATCGACAGCGAGGCCGTCGCTGCCCCCATGTACCGCGCCGCCGAGGTTCTGCGCATGGGCAAGGGCCGCGGCTGGACTACCGTCACCGCCATCGCCGCGCTGAGCTATCCCTATTTCGAACGCCTTGTCTGGAAGCGTTTCGGCGATGACATCCGTGCCAAGCGGTTCGACATCGTGCATCGCGTCACGCCGCTGTCGCCAACGACGGCCTCGACCCTGGCGCCCAAGGTCGCGGCGGCGGGCGTGCCCTTCATGCTGGGGCCGCTGAACGGCGGCGTGCCCTGGCCCAGGGGCTTCAATGCGGAACGGCGGCGCGAACGCGAATGGCTGTCCTATGTCCGCGGCATCTACAAGCTGAACCCGCAGCTGCGCCGTACCCATGCGGCCGCGGCACTGATCATTGCCGGATCGCGCCACACCGCCAGCGAGATCCCCGAACGCTTTCAGGACAAGGTCGTATGGCTGCCCGAAAACGCCATTGATCCCACGCGCTTCAACCTGATCGCGCCACAGGACACGACGTTGCCCCTGCGCGCCTGCTTTGTCGGTCGGCTGGTGCCCTACAAGGGGCCGCACATCCTGCTGGACGCGATCGCACCCTTTGCGCGGTCAGGTCAGATGGTGCTGGATATCATCGGAGAGGGGCCGATGCTGCCCGAACTGACGGCGCAGGCCGACAGCCTCGGCATTGCCGACACGGTGACATTCCACGGCCACCTTCCCCACCAGCAAGTGCAGCAGATCCTGGCCGCCGCAAACCTGCTGACTTTCCCCTCGATCCGCGAATTCGGTGGCGGGGTGGTGCTGGAGGCGATGGCCCTGGGCGTCGTCCCGATGGTCGTCGACTATGCCGGACCCGGAGAGCTGGTGACGGCCGAGACGGGTTTCGCCATCCCCCTCGGGACCCGCCAGCAGATCGCGGCGCGGATGGAACAGGCGCTGGCGGACGTGTTGCACGACCCGACGCGGCTGACCACGATGGCCGCGGCCGCCCGGCGGACGGTGCAGGATCACTATACCTGGGATGCCAAGGCCGCGCAGATCATCGCGATGTACCGGGATGTGCTGAAACCCTGACGAAAGCGCCCACCATTCGGGGGGATGGTGGACCTTCTTGTCACGACGAGGCGGAGATCAGCACCCTGTGCAGCGGGCAACGACCTGGAAGGTGCGGATGATCGTGGACACGTCCAGCGCCAGGCTGATTTCCCGAGAGTAGCGTTCGTCGAACACCGCACGGGTCGCAAAGGTCGATCCGTTGCGAACCGAGACCTGCCACAGGCCGGTCAGGCCGGGGCGGTGCGCCGCGTAGTAGACGCCCGGGTACAGGACGCGCTGTTCGGGCATCATCGGACGGGGACCGACCAGGCTCATGTGGCCCAGGATCACGTTGATCAGCTGCGGCAGCTCGTCCAGCGAGCTCTTGCGCAGGAACGCACCGATCTTGGTGACGCGCGGATCGTTTCGCAGTTTCTGATCGGCATCCCACTCTGCGCGGGCGGCGGGGTTCGCCGCCAGATGGGCCTCCAGCAGTTGATCTGCCTGGGGCTTCATGGTGCGGAACTTGTACAGGCGGAACGATCTCCACCCGCGGCCAAGACGGTTCTGCGTGTAGATCGGCGACCCGCCGTCCAGCATGACCGCCAGCGCGACCAGGACCATGACCGGGATCAGGAACGGCAGCGCAAGCAGGATCAAGGACAGGTCAAGCAGACGCTTGCCACCGTTATCATACACTTTGGGAAGTTCGATCCCGGCGACCGGGTTGGTGGCCTGCGAGGAGCCGAGCTCGTGGCCGTCATTCGACTGTAGCATCTGCGTATCTCCGCACTCGTGACAAAGAAATCGATAAACTTTTAACTAAAGGTCCCGGCGAACCGTCGCGAAGGCCCATGGGCCGCTTCTATCCAACGCACCAATATAGATACAAGTTGTACAAAAAGATGGTCCGTCGCTGCGGTTTCACCTTTTGATTTAAGGGCTGGCGCGATTTTGCACGCGAAGGTTGTGAATCATGGGCGTTTTCACCCGCATGACAGCATTTGACGTCCAAGTTTTCTCGGGTTCCCTTAAAACGGCCCGAATGTTGTCCGGAAAGTCAAATCCTGGATCAATTCAATTTGATCTATTAACCAACATATAAGATCGGCCTTGGGGCACACTCCCTGCGGGTGTGCTCAGGCGGCCATCGCACTGCTGCAACCGGAAGATGCGCAGGGCCGCGTTAGCGGCCGCGATCCCAACCCTGCGATGGGCGGCCAAGGCGGACCGCGACGGTGACCGTCACGTAAACTGCGAACCCGACCGGATCGGTCAGGCCGAGCCGCAGCATACGACCCAGGGACGGGCGGTCGCCCGATGCGTTCTGCTGCAAGTCGGGATAGCGCTCCGCCAGCTGCGCGGTCCCCGCATCCTGGCGCCGGCGAACGCGGATCAGGCGGCGAAACCCTTCCGTGATGGGCCAAGCGTACGGAACCTTGACCCGCGTCCGTTCGGCCGGGGAAAAGTTCAGCCGTGCGAACCCGTCGTCAGCGATCACAGGCGGAAACTGGTCCCACCGCGCGCGCCCTTCTGCGTTCATCGCGAACAGGCCGGCCCCCGTCACGCCGGTGGCCACGAAAGGAAGCTTTTGCCAGAACCGCGCATAGGCCCGCGACAGCAGGTTCCGGGCCGGCGGCACGGTCAGCTTGGCCCCTGCATAGCGCGCACCCGGCCCCGACAGGGTGGTATGCAGCGCCTCGATCATGCCCGGTCCGATCACCACATCGGCATCCAGATAGATGCGCATTCCACCGGTCGCCGCAGCGTCGCCCATGTTCAGTGCGGCGATCTTGTTCCCGATGGCGGTTTCCAGCACCAGGACCTGCCAGCCCGCCGTCGTCAGGGCGGGCGCGGCATCGCGGGCCAGTTGTGCAGTGGCATCTGTACAGCCATTCGCGATCACGACGATCTGATGCGACACGCCGGGCACAAGACGTTGCGCACACAGCCCGCGCAGACAGGCGCCGATCCCGGCTTCCTCCTGATGGGCGGGCAGGATGACGCTGATACCATCATTATCCATCGCAGTGATCCCTACCCATGCCCCGTGCCTTCGCCTTATCGCCCGTGGGTTGCGCTCTGGCAATGCCGACGATGCGGCCGTATCCCATTGCCGCGAACCCCGCCGCGGGCTTAGATCGGACCATGAAGATGGAGGAAAAGACCAGTGTCGCGCAGGCGATCCGGGCGATGCTGCCGCAGGGCGTCGGACTGGCCGTGTGCGATATCGACGTCCCGCAGCCGCCTCTCTGGCGGGAAGAGGAGGCGGCGGTACGGCGCGCGGTCCCCTCGCGCATCCGCGAATTCACTGCGGGCCGCGCGGCCGCACGGCTGGCCATGACCGATATCGGCCTGATACCTGGCGCCGTCACCACGACCGCGGCGCGGGCCCCGGCCTGGCCGCCGGGCCTGTCGGGCAGCATCACCCACACAGCGCGGATCGCCGCGGCCGTCGTGTCGCGGCAAGCGGATTGGCCGGCGATCGGCCTGGATCTGGAGCGGGCGGAGCCGATGTCGGACGACATGGCGGAACTGATCCGCCACCCGTTGGACAGTGTTGATCCAGTGCTTTCCGAACCACTGGCAGCGACACTGCTGTTCAGTGCCAAGGAAGCTGCGTTCAAGGCCCAGTTTCCACTGACCGGGTTGTGGATCGACTATTGCCAGGTGCCGCTGACCATCACCGCCGACGGTTTCACCCTCAGCGTGCAAGGCGTCCCTCTGAGCGGTCGCTGGCGACGTGCAGGCGGACTGTTTGCAACAACGGTCCTGATAGGGAAGGAGCATGCCGACGCATTGCGGCTAGGCGGAGGCGTTTGGAGTGTCTGACGCGCAGTCTGAAACTCCAATATTGTTCTATGACATTGAGGGGAGAGTGTGATCCAGTAGTGCTATCTGCCCATGAAAAATATTCGCGGTCTTGTCTCATTTTTTGTTGACAATTAATAAATTGTCATCTTCAAAATATTAAAATTCAAATTTCTAAATTGCTAAAAAACTCTTTGCGTGATGCTGACTTCATTGAGGAAGCCACGCTAAGCAATTTCAAACCGCTATTGTATCGCGCTAAGGACTAATTTGTTTTACGGCGCTTGGGCACGTGGACACCGTTACGTCCACTGACATCGCGGCCACCCAAAAATCGGCTGTTGGTCTCGTCGGTGCTGTCGATTTGTGATGATCAGGTCTGGCCCGCGCATTCGGCCCGTAAGGTCTGACGCGTCTGCGAAGACTGGCCTTACGTGTTGACGAAGCCGTGGCGGCTGGCGCTCCTCAAACCCTGCAGCGTCGAGATGATGCGGCGGATTACCCCTTGGATACATCACCTTAACAGATATTAGAGAAATCGCTCTGCTCATGAAAAATGCCGCCAAGCACTACCCTATGGCGGATCTCATCGACACCCCCACCCCATCCCTGTATCGACCCAGCAGAAT
>NZ_JXYF01000147.1:0-10564 GCF_000967735.1 Paracoccus sp. S4493 | reverse complement strand
CATTCCGGGGGGCAGGTCATTCCTGGCAGATTCTTGCGTGATGAAGGTTCATCAACTGTTGTTCTGACGCATGATCCAGGCGGGCTACGATGGCGGAAGTCTCCGCCCGCCCGGATCATGCATTTCCATCTCGAGGCGTTTGCCTCAAGTCAGAACTCTCACTTCCAATTCCACATAATCATCGCTGCGGGCGACGGCACAGCCGTCATTGTTCGACAGGACAATGACGGGGATGCCGCGCAACGACATATCAAACACGCGTTCACAGCTGACGTAAAAGTTGTTGCAGTCGATCAGCGCAATGGGGCGGTCGGATTGCTCCACCGTGCCTGCCCCTACTCGATGGGCAGGCGGCGGACGACACCGGCAACAACCCCCCATATCTCGGTCGTCTCCGTGACCGGGATTGTGGCATAGCCATCCGCACGGGCGCGCGGATCGAGAAACCAGACATCATCGCGCTTGGCGAGCTTCTTTACGGTAATGGCGCCATCGACCACCGCGACGACGATGCGGCCATGGCGGCGCTTGCCAGCGCGATCCACGGCGATCAGGTCGCCGTCCAGGATGCCCTCTGCCTCCAGACTATCGCCGGACACGCGCCACCAGAAGGTCGCATGCTCATGCCGCACCACCCACTTGATCGGGTCGATCGTATCCTCAAGATCATCCGCGGCGGGTGACGGAAAACCGGCCGGAACCGGCATGGATGCCAAAGGCACATGCCGGTCTACGAGCGTGATCTTGATAGGGCTTAAGTGCAGGGTCATGACTATTAGAACAATACGGGAACACCAGCCATAACCCGAACACCCCCTGCGGCGTCAAGCCGCTAACTGATTTAGGTGAAACGGGTGCCCAAGCTGCGACCAGCTTAGTTGCGAGCCTGTTGCAGGGGGATGCCATCAAGCAAAGCCTGCCCTGCAGCCTTCGGGCTGCCGTCCCCGTTGACGTAGGCATAGAGGGTGGTGGTCGTGATCCCAAGGCGGCGCGCGACCTCTTTGGCAACGGCGTTGCGGTCGGACATGGCTGTCATCGCCATGCTCAGGGTCGTTCTATCCATCTTGCGCGGGCGTCCTCCAAGCCGGCCACGCGCACGGGCAGCGGCGATCCCTGCCTGCGTCCGCTCAACGATCAGCTCCCGCTCAAACTCCGCGAATGCCGCAAAGATGCCGAACGCGAGCCTGCCGTTGGCGGTGGTCGTGTCGATCTGCGCGCCCGCACCGGCCAGAACCTTCAAGCCGACGCCCCGCTCTCTCAAGGCTTCGGCGGTGGTGACCAGGTGACGAAGATCGCGGCCAAGCCGATCCAGCTTCCAGATGACCAACGTGTTGCCCGGCTGGAGTGACTTGAGGCAGGCCAGCAGACCAGGGCGGGCATCGAGGCGACCAGAAGCCAGATCCTCATAAATCCGGTCCGGATCGACACCCGCCGCTAGCAGTGCGTCGCGCTGCGGGCTGAGCGTTTGGGTGCCGTCCGATTTCGAGACCCTCATGTAGCCGATAAGCACCATTCACCCCGCAAGAAAAGACTGCGCATACCCTGCAAGGTGTCATTGATTTTCGCAACGGGTTTTCTTGTGCCAAAGCTGTTCAGTCGAGCCGGGCACGAGGATCGCAAGAAAACCGACCGTTTACTTTCCACTATCGAAGCAAATACTTTCAATTTACCCTTCCCTATTAGACTGAAAGCGAGGTCAAGGATGGGTGCGTTTGAGATTGCAAAGTCGTTATTGGACCTCGCAAACAGCTTATTTGGGCTGAGCAAAGTCTATGCGAGTGAGGAGCGTGAGTATCGTGATCGCCTTTCAACTCACCTTGCCGGGCTGTCCGCTTGCCTAGAACGGATCGCAGATGGGCCCTCGCATTCCGATTGCGGTGAACTTGACGGTCATCTCGAAGCACTGCGAGGACAACTTGAAGGGGTGATTGCGACCGATAGGATTGATCGCTTCGACGTCCTTTTGCAGAATTCTGTGAAGGCGCGAACTCTCCTCGCTGGCGAGTACGATCAGGTGACAGCTGACACTTTACGTAGCGCATCTGGCCGCTTCCGCGCACTCTCAAGTGAGGTACGGACTGCCTAAGTGTTCAGCGCTCTGGCAGGGGTAAGTGTCCACAGTGGAAAGGACCGCTTTGACCAAGTGAGAACGGGATCGACCGGTCTTACGTTTCGGCTTCATCCTTGAAGCGGATCAAGCCAGATCGGCGTTCGGAAGATCACCGATTTCTTCAGCGGCTTTGTTTGCCGCTGACATTGCGGCACCGAAGAGCTTGGAGCTCGGAGTCGATAAAAGCATCCTCGTCGTAAGCCGCTTTGAGTGCATCTGCCTGTCTCTTAGCGAACAAGAAGAGCAATCCAAGCTCGATCCGGTACAAAAATATAGCCATGTCCTTGTTGAATGTGGGAACTATGGCAGCGTCGACGAGGTCGCCCTTGATGTTCGTATGCATGCTTTTCAGATAATCCGGCACAGCGGCGTGCGCGAGTTCGGAGAGGCCGCCGTAGTGTTGGCGAATATCTTCCGGCAGGCTGCTGACCTTTGGGGTTGAACGAGGATTCCGCTTGTCGAGCCAAACTTCATCGATTGCGCCGAGGATTTCCATCTGTTGGCGTATCAAAATAGCCGCTTGACCGTAGAGCCCTTCGGATATGGCTACTTCGCAAGGGTCGATACCATGCAGGAATAGGGCCGATAGCTGAGAAATTTGCTCGACTCTTAATCGGATTGCTTAATCGAGATCTGCAGGCCATTTCTTACCGCCGAAGCGCTCCAGGCAGGATGTAATCCCGCTCAGCACTAACTCATGTGCGAGCAAGAAATCCCCTGCTTCTTTTTTAAATGCTTCTCGAACTGCTGCACGGTGTCGATGTTGAGCGGCAAGGAAGCCCACCGCCGGAGAATATCTCATATCTGTCGTATCTTCGGTCATGGCTTAGTCTTTCGGCAGTTGTCACGGTGGCGATGGCAAGCTCTTCGCTGCTGCAGCCAACCGGCGCGCTGAAATCGTATCGTCGGCAGAGGCGAAATCCACCCTTTACGCCTGTGTGCTTTCCTGAATGCGGCCATTGGCGTAGTCGTAGCGAAAGCTCACTTTGTCCCGCATAGCAGACCCTTAAAGCCTATAGGTTTACGGCGGAATAGCGGAAAGGACGGTTATTAATTTGATATGCGATCGTCTTCCAAATCAATTGATGAAGAAGTTTCTTACAGCTTTCAACCGCGGGCCATTCACGACGGTCAAGCGTGCAAATCGCGTGAAATAGCCTCTCCGACACGGAAACCTTTGAAGGTAGCTTCGAAGCCGGAACGCTGCGGCGAACAGCACATCATCCCGACATCGACTGCGGCGGTTGGCGGAAAGTAGGTCAGCCGAACAGGGACGAACGTCTCTTCCAGCGGATTGAAATACTGAACCCGGATGGCTTCGGCATGGCGTGTCAGACGAATGCGGATGTCCGTCGTGGCACCAGGGACCTCGACAAGCGACCAATCCGACATGTTGTTGGTCACGACGACCGAGAAATAGTTCTTTCCGTCCGTGTGTTCGATGCCCGCCTTGATCCAGTGGCTCTCGCTGAGCCGTATCATAAGCCCTGCCTGATCATAGAGCACCCTGTAGTCGCCACCCACACTCACCTCCGTTGTGAAGTCACCCTCGACGCGCTGGTGGAGGAAATGGCCGTTGTCGCGATAGAAGCCGTAGAATGTTCCGCGCCAGAAGTCGGTCTTGTCACCGGTGGTGACCCTGATCACGTCACCGTCCTGTATTACGTTCTCGGGTGGGTTCAGCCATTTGAGATCAATCATATTGGGTCCTGCTTCACGAGAGGTTTTTAGCTGAAAGCATGTCGGCTTGATGGGAACGGGATGTTCGGTGGTGGGATGCGCGGTTTACTGCGGCAGTACGTAAAATTACCTACTTCCCGGTAAGGGCTGCGGATCAAGTTGACAGCTGTCAACCATCACACCTCTCGGTGATTATCACAGCGTAGCAAGGCCATGACCATCGGTCCTGGAGAGAATCCTCTCCCCTCAGCCTTATCCGTTAGACTGCGGAGATATCCGCCAGGTCGTAGAATTGCGCCATGTCGCTGCAAAATGCATGCCACCGTAACAGCCGCGCTTTCTGGCCCCATGATACGACAAGCTCGTTGCCAAGCGTCCAGCGTGATGCCCAGCATTGGTCGTACGACGTCAGCTGCAGTCACCAAGCTTCCCCAAGTCTGAATAGCATCAGGAGCATAATCACAAATACTTGGTGTTGCTTTCAGTACCAATCCAAGCGGTATGGTCTGTTCCGAACGTTTCTCTACTTCGTTGCCTTCTTCAGATTCTAAGCAATCTTTATTTGAACTCTGATGGTGCCGCTCAAAATGGCCGGCACTGGCGCTCATTTCATGCGCTTCTTGAGATTTAGTTGGGTTGATCAGGGCGTCGATTTTAGTAGTTAGCAGTCGAATTCCTTGCTCCAGGTGCTGTAGCTGCGACATGTCTAGCTTACGCCGGAGACAGCGTTGAAGATCCGAGCAAGCCTGCTGCAGGCCAGTCCAGTCTGCAGTTATGTGATCTACGCCCCAACCTATTAGCTTGGATAAATCGCGAAGGCCGATGACCACCGATTCACGGGTGTAACGTAATTCATAAGCTGCCTTGCGCTCCTCCTCAGCTTTCTTCGTGATGTCAGCGGCCCGCAGCGCGAGAGGACGTAAGTCAAAACCAAAAGCACGGTCGATCTGGCCTGATGCGCCTCGGCGTGCATAGCGTTTACCGTTTGGGCTATCTCGTCTTAGAATCAGCCCAGACTGCACCAACGCCGCTAGGTGACGACGCAACGTGCTTTCAGGCATGCCATGGGCTCTGTCTGACAGCGTAGCGTTGGAAGGGAATACGATAAGCGCTGTGTCATCGGCTAGATTCGTCCCCGGGTAACAAGATAGCAGCGCCGCCAGTACAACAAGATCGCGATCGCTTATATTAAACAGCTTTCTTGCGGCGGTCAGGTCACGCAGCAGGGCCCACTTATCGCAGGCTTGTACTTGGGTAGTCGCCTCGGCTAGTGCATGCGCTGCCAATAGGCCAGCCGTTACCGGCTGCCGCCCAAAGGGCGTCATTGAAATGTGCCTCATGTGATTATCACAGGGTGTGAACCAGAGGTCGCCCGACAAGACGTTGTTGACAGCTGTCAACTAAAGCCGCTATGTTCGAGGTGCGAGTTCGAGAAGCGGCCCTTCGGGATGTATGTCCTGGGGGGCTTTTCTTTTGGTCTTTCCCGTCGTGCCTCCTTGATGATTCCTACTCGTCTCCGTGCCGCTATTGGTTCTTGTTTGACCAATCTCGGTGAAGGTCTTCAATGTGATCGACTAACCAGTCAGCAAACTCTTGGCCTTGGCCAGACAGTTCGATCACAATTTTTCCTTTTAGTTTCGCAGCATGACCGAGTGCGCTTCCGTCTGCTGATTGCAGGGCACGCGTGTTAGGTGCCTGTTTCGGCGGTGCCAATTGTGCCAAAACGGCGAGAAAGCGCGCGTCAGAATCCGGCCCTTTGGCTGCGGCAATCAAGGCTTCAGGTGAATGACCTCGGGCCTTCTCAGCCAGTGCCAGCCAACGGTCCCGCCCTGCATTCGGTGCGGCGCCAATGGCGCGAATTAACCCCTCTGGCAAAGCATCAACGATCGACAGCATCCGGGAAATCAGTGTTTTATCGACTGTCAGAGCGTCGCAAATTACCTTGCGGTCAAAACCACCCTGCTGCATCTGTGCGGCGAAATTCGCCTTCTCGATAAAGCTTAGATCTTTACGCGCAGTGTTTTCCTGACCCTGCGCAATGACCAGATCGCGGTCGTTCAGGGTGCGGATCATCGCTTTGACCGGCAGCCCCAGCTCTTTCAGGGCTTGTACGCGCCTCCGGCCAAAAACTATGTCGAAGCGCCCTTCTTGCGTCGCGCTGTGGCGGAGTAGAACCGGCACCTGTTGACCATATTCCGACAGTGAGACCTTAAGGGCTTCGATACCTTCGGGGTCTGTGTCCAGCCGATCGCTGAGGCCCGCCATGTCGATCATCTCGGCCGGAACTTCGACCAACGCACGAGATTTCAAGTCAGCGATAGACTGGCTGACTGCGCCGATAGCCCCGCGCTGCGAGCGCGGCGATGCTGCCGCTATGGGTTCCTGACCTGTAGGGGCCTGGGCCATCAGATCCTTGAGTAGATTTTTACGTGCCATTAGCGTCCTCCCCGGCCCCATGCAGCCTGTATCAGGCCTTCGATCTCGCCATTTACGGAATTCAGGCTTTCCATCGCGCGCTCATACGTGCCGCGCGTGAACTGGCTTTTCTCGACTTCGTAAAGCGTTTGTTTGGTAATGCCCGCATCCGAGATCGCGGTTGATTTCAGTACCGGATGGTTCAGGACATGATCTCCAAACAACGATCGCATAAAACTAACCATCTGATTTTGTGGGCCATCGCCGGGCTCGTACCGAGTAACGACATAGCGCAACCAGTCATAGTTCATATCCCCACCAGCTTCGGCCACAACGCCAAGCAGGTTCGATGTCATTAACAGAAATTGACACATCGACATTACATCCAGCATCTGCGGGTGCACCGTCACAAGAATGGCGGTTGCAGCGGACAGCGCGGACATGGTCAAAAAACCCAGTTGCGGCGGACAGTCGATCACGATGACATCGTAATCGTCCTGTACCTCAGCCAGCTTGTCTCCAATGCGCGTAAAGAAGAGATTGCCTGAGCGTTCCATGAGCGCTCGGGGCGTGTCGTGTTCGAATTCCATCAGGTCAAGATTGCCCGGAATAAGGTCCAGATTTGTGAAATACGTTTGCTGGATCACGCGACGCAGGGGCACTGGATCGTCATACCGGATAGCGTCGTAAAGGGTGCCGCCGTCAAGCAAATCAAATTCAGGCTGGAAGCCGTGGAGCGCTGAAAGACTGGCCTGCGGGTCGAGATCAATGCCAAGCACTCGGTATCCATCGAGTGCCAGCTTTTGCGCCAGATGCGCGGCAGTCGTGGTCTTCCCTGACCCGCCCTTGAAGTTGATTACCGCAATGACCTGCATATGGTCACCCGTGCGCCTTCCGGGCAAGTATGTTCCGGGACTTTTTGCCCCTTTCTCCAGCATCTCGCGTAGTGCTTGAATGTCGGCGGGCGAATAATAGCGCCGCCCCCCAGCCCGCGTTTCGGGCGAAGGGCCGCGCCCGTCCAAGTTCAACTTGCGGAGATACGCATCCTTGACCCCAAGCAGGTCTGCAACCTCACCTGACGTAAACTTACGCAACTCCCGACGTGCATCAGGTGGGAACAGTTGAGCGCGATGCGCTTGTAGTCGCTCTGATAGGCGTACAGCGTGGTCGCCAACCAACTGGTCGATCCGTTCTTTAGTTCTCATGCCGAATCTGCCTGTCGTGTTACGCTTTTTGGCGACTTATTCTCTTTGTTCCGTATGTAAAACCCAGTCTATTGATTCCTGCAATAGATTTCGACACATCTGAGTTCGGGAAAGGGAGTGTAATCGCTGCGGCCCGGCCCGGTCCCGCCACTTGCGCACGGAACACATATGATCTACATTCTGTAGTGGATATACATCGCGCTGGAGGGCGAAAATGCAGATTGCAAAATGGGGAAACTCGTTGGCCGTTCGCCTACCTGCGGAGCTAGTGCGGGAAATGGGTCTGAAAGAGGGCGATCAGATTGACCTCGTGCAGAACGACGGCCCTCTTAGAATTCAGCGACTGCCTCGCGCCGATGAGGTGCTAGAGGGTTTACGTCGCTTCCGCGGCAGGCTGGCTGTGACCGAACGGCTAGGGCGCGACGCTACACATGAGCGGTGAGTTCGTTGATACGAATGTCGTTCTTTACTTGCTAGACGACGGCCTCAAGGCCGACCAGGCCGAAGCAGTCCTAGCGCGGGGCCCGCGTATCAGCGTACAGGTGTTGAACGAGGCAATGGTAAACTGCCGTCGTAAGGCTGGACTTGACTGGGATGAGACGGCCAGTTTCCTAGCCGGAGTCCGGGCGCTTTGCTCGGTTGAGGATGTGACTTTGCGCACTCATGAAGTCGGTCGTGCGCTGGCTGAGCGTTACGGGTTTTCGGTATATGATGCGATGATCGTTGCCGCGGCTCTGATCGCCGGCTGCACGACCCTCTGGACTGAAGACATGCATGCGGGGCTGCTTGTCGAAGGACAACTGCGACTGGTTAATCCGTTCGCTTGATCGCCTTCTGGGACAGCATCCCCAACTTCTCAGCCTGTGCCAGCAGCATCTTGACCGATGAGGGCTGCCACGTTGTCCGACCGCGCGGGGTCCGTTCACGCATCGCCTCCAGACGATCGCAGATGGCCTGGAGGGTCATGTGGGGGTCAGCCCCCTTTATCGCAGCCACGATCGCCGGCAGACGGTCGTCGCCAACGCGCCTTGCGGCACGCCCGAGTACCTCTTCGGGCAGGAATCCGTCCCGAACGTAGGCCCGCACAGCCCTCAGGAGTCGCGGCTGCGTCCATTGTCGGTTCTGGGGCAGGGGTGCATTGATGATCCGCAGGATATCCTCCCAGGCCATGTGTGGGCGCAGCCTGCGCACATGGGGAATCCAATCCCCTGCAGTTTGAGCAACGCGCTCCATGTAGCCGTCATGCCGCGCCAGGCGTACCTTGCGAAGCGCGTCGGGGTTTCGGGCACGCAGCCCGGGATTCCCGCCAATCCGGCCTTCGAGACGGGCGCTGGCCAGTCCCGCCTTGGTCCGTTCGCGGATCAATGCCCGCTCGAACTCGGCCGCAGCCCCCAGCACCTGGAGCGTGAACTTGCCCTGGGGTGATGCCGTATCGATCGGATCCTCGATCGAGCGAAAGAACGCACCCTTTGCTTCGAGTTGCTCGATGATCTCCAGCAGATGCGAGAGGGACCGGGCCAGTCGGTCGATCCGAACGACGACCAGTGTGTCTCCCTTGCGGATACCGTCCAGGACGCTCGTCAGGACGGGGCGGGCGCGATTGCCACCGGACCCATGCTCCTCGCGGATGACTGAACAGCCTGCCGCTCTCAGAGCCTGGGCCTGCGGCAGGGGGGTCTGATCATCCGTAGAGACGCGGGCATAGCCAATCAGCGGCATGGAGGGCCATCTTTCAAAACATGTAGATGTCAGTAAACGACCGTTTGTAAACGAATGCAATGGCCCATTTTGTGACGCTGCTCCGCAAAGAGCCCGGGGTTTTCACCCTACGAGCACATCTAGAGATTTAACCGAGGACATTGCGCAGAAAGGCTCCACAAGGGCCGCTGACACCTCAAAATTAAACCCTTAGGTAAGATGCAAAAGATGTGTATTCTGCACTTATGAAGCCGCAAGAACCTACTGTACCTGGTTATTTTGACGACGCTCTTCCGGATGCCGGAGAGGTCGATGAGGCATCCGAGGACGACCTGTGGTTTCTGCCCGGTCCGATCAACGACGAGCCCGACGACCTGCCTCCCGGGCCACAGGCTGAACCCCGTGAGTTCAAGATCATCGATGACTGGCGGTCGGCAGAGGCGGCCAGTGCAGCCCGTCTTGCCTGTGTTGCGAGCAGGCTCGGGGCACTGGACGATCGGCTGCGGCGTGGCCCGAAGGGCTGGCGGCACAGGCTGGCGCTGCTTGAGGCAGCCGAGCTGAGCTGGTTTGTCGGTGACCGCATCGGGGCAGACCGGCTGGCACTGTGGATTTCCCTGCGCCTGTCCGGCGTGCAGGACGATACCGGTGCGCTCTCGGGTGTCGGGTGGGCAGTGCGCCGGCTGACAGGCGGGCCCAGTCCGGAAAGGGACCTGTCCGCCTTTCTCGACCGCCGCGACCCGGAGAACATGGGGGCTGATGCGGAGCCCTTCGCGGACCGCGCAGGCGGTTGGCTTGACCTAATGGCGCAAGCCATGGCTCTGTACCCGATCACCCGCGCCTGCATGGGCTTTCACCTCTGGAGCCTTGCTGGGCTCGGGCATCAGGGCGATCAGATGGAAAAGGCGGTCACCGCCGCACGCATCGCAGCCAGCGACGGTAAGGGTGCGGTCTTTGCGCCTCTCGCCATGGGCGGGGCAGGGGGGCTGCGCGCTGGCGGCCCACCCGCTGAGCGTCTGGCACGGTGGCTCGACGGGATGGAGACGGCATGTCTGACCGCGATGCGCCATCTTGATGATATCGAGGCGTGGGCGGAGAGGGCGCAGGCCGCAATGACCCCGCTGTCGGGCCGCACGCCACCGGCCTTGCGCGTCGTGCTGACCGAATGGCCGCTCGTCTCCGCCCCAATGGCTGAGGCCCTGACCGGCGCCAGCCGAGCGGCCGTTCAGCGCAACCTCGCGTGGATGGAGGAACAGGGTCTGATCCGGGAGATGACCGGGCAGGGGCGGTATCGGATGTGGCGCGCGGCGATCTGACGGTGGCAGGGATGTGCCTCGCCTCTCAGGCTACCGCTCCGCTACGCGGGCAGATATCCGTCCGAACAGAGATCTGGAAGTGTGCCCTTGGTTGTCGTCAGCAAGAGACGGATGCGTTTCATTCGTAAGCGTCCGGTCTAACC